>JANMRJ010001177.1:0-4297 GCA_031370985.1 Acidimicrobiales bacterium | reverse complement strand
AGGTCGTCGCCGTTCACGGACAACCCGTAATCGGCTCGTAGCCTTCCGTGGCCCCAGATGCGACTGCACACCCAGCAGGCCCCGACCATCGGGGCCCACTTGCCGACAATGGCGACGGCCAGCATGGCGGCCAGGGGCACGCCAATGGCCTTCCCGACCGCCACCACCGGGCCCACGGCGACGACGCCAAGCACGTAGCCGACGATCGCCACCAGCAGGGCCTTCGCCGGGAGGGCCAGGCGCTCGACCGACGCGGACTCGGTCTCGACATCGGGCCTGGTCGCTGCCGGAGCGGCCGTCACCATCACCATGGGCTCCCCTTTGGCCAGTAGTCCACAGTCTCGGCATCTTGACGGCCGGGCTTGAGCACTTCGCTCGGTCCTCTTCGGAAGCGCCACGTAGGAGGCTCCGACCTACGGGCGTCGGTCCCGGTACCATGGACCACGTGGAGGTCCTCTGGCTCTTGCTCATCCCGGTCCTGTCGGTGGGCGGGTACTTTCTGATCCGCGGGTTCAGGCGACTGTCGAAGTCCATCGTCGAGCTGCGAACGGCGATGACGGACTTGGCCGATGCCGGCGCCGCCCTCAACTCCGTGCAGGATGAAGTGTCCCGGCTGGGGGCGACCGTCGACGAGGTGCACCGCCAGTAGAGTGGAGGCACAGCGCCGGGTGGGGCATCGGGTTCCATCGCCGGCGACGAGGCGGGTCGTCGATCCGCCGGGAAGGACCGACTTTGCCCACCTCGTTGGGACCGGCGGAGATCATGGTGATCCTCGTCGTGGCCCTGATCGTCCTCGGCCCCAAGCGGCTGCCCGAGGCCGGTCGCCAGGTGGGGAAGGCGCTGGCCGAGGTCCGCAAGTGGTCGCAGGGCTTCCAGAACGAGATCAAGAGCGTCATGGAGCCCGATGACACCTCCCGACCGTCCTACTACCAGCCGCAGCCCGGCTACGACCCGCCGCCCATCCCGATCGTGCCGGCCGAGACCGCGTCATCTCCTGAGGCGGCCACGACTCTGCCGGCGGAGTCCAACGGCACCACGACCGGCAGCCACGGTGAGATCCCCACCTCGTCGCCGGCCGACTGGACGCCGTGGGACCGTCCGGCCCCGCCGCCCGCCGCCGCCGCCGACACGGCACCCCCCGAGCCCCCCGGCCCCCCCGCCGGCGAGCTTCCCTCCACCTAGGGCCGGGCCATCGCCATCATCTCCGACGATGTCGGGCCCGAGCAGCCCACCGAGTGGGAGCCGGAGGAGGAGGAGCTCGGCGACCGGATGCCCCTGGTCGCCCACCTCACCGAGCTCCGCCGGCGCCTGATCATCTCCGTCCTCGCCCTCCTCGTCGGGGCGGTCGTCGGCTTCATCCTCTACAACCCGATCCTGAAGATCCTGATCAAGCCCTACACCGACGTGACGCGCAAGACCGACTTCGTCTTCTTCGACCCGCTCGAGGCCTTCGCCACCCGGCTGAAGGTGGCGGCGTGGAGCGGCGGCTTTCTGGCCTCGCCGGTGGTGCTATGGCAGCTGTGGCGGTTCATCACGCCGGGGCTGCACAAGAAGGAGAAGCGCTACGCCATCCCCTTCATCGTGGCGTCGATCCTGCTCTTCGCCCTCGGCGCGTTCGTCGCCCTGTTCACCTTCGAGTCGGCCCTGCGGTTCCTCGTCGGCGTCGGGGGCCCCCAGCTGACACCGTTGTTCAGCGCTTCGAAGTTCCTCAGTCTCGTGATCCTGATGATCATCGCCTTCGGGGTGGCCTTCGAGTTCCCCATCCTGCTCATCTTCCTGGAGCTGGCCGGCGTGGTCACCAGCCGCAAGCTGCGCAAGTGGCGCCGGCCGGCCATCGTCGTCATCGTCGCCGTGGCCGCCGTGATCACGCCGAGCCAGGACCCCTACTCGCTGTTCGCCATGGTGGTGCCGATGTACCTGTTCTACGAAGGCTCGATCCTCGTCGGCCGACTGCTGAAGAAGTGACCCGGGACACCTTCGCCGCCACCTACGCCTTCGGCCTCGACGACTTCCAGATCCAGGCCCTCGACGCCCTCGACGCCGGCCGCTCCGTCCTCGTCGCTGCCCCCACCGGCTCGGGGAAGACCGTCGTGGCCGAGTATGCAGTGGCCAAGGCCCTGGCCGAGGGGGGCAAGACCTTCTACACCACGCCCTTGAAGGCGCTGTCCAACCAGAAGTTCGGCGACCTGGCCCGTCGGCACGGGCCGGAGAAGGTCGGGCTGCTGACCGGCGACAACTCCATCAACGGCGACGCGCCCATCGTGGTCATGACCACCGAGGTGCTGCGCAACATGATCTACGCGTCGTCGTCGGCCCTCGACGGGTTGCGGTACGTCGTGCTCGACGAGGTCCACTACCTGCAGGACCGCTACCGGGGCCCGGTGTGGGAGGAGGTCATTATCCACACGCCGCCCGAGGTCGACCTGGTGTGCCTGTCGGCCACTGTGTCGAACGCCGAGGAGTTCGCCGACTGGATCCAGACCGTCCGGGGCGCGACCACCGCCATCATCGAGGAGAAGCGGCCGGTCACCCTCAACCACCTGTACATGGTCGGTGACCGGGAAGCCAGCCGTCGGGAAGATGGCGAGCTGCGGCTCATGCCCACCTTCGTCGACGCCAGGCCCAACCCCGAGGCCCTGCGGCTGGAGTCGCATCCCGCCCATCCCGGCGACCGGTGGCGGGCCCACCCCCGGGGCCGCCTGCACACGCCCCGGCGAGCCGAGGTCATCGACCGGCTCTGGGACGAGGGGATGCTGCCGGCGATCTACTTCATCTTCAGCCGGGCCGCGTGCGACGACGCGGTGAAGCAGTGCCTCGACGCCGGCCTTCGCCTGACCACGCCCGAGGAGGCGGCCGCCATCCGGGCCATCGCCGAGGCCCGCACGGAAATTCTTTCCCACGACGATCTGGCTGTCCTCGGTTACGGACGGTGGCTGGCCGCCCTGGAGGCGGGCATCGCCTCCCACCACGCCGGCATGGTCCCGCCGTTCAAGGAGACGGTCGAGGCCTGTTTCTCCGCCGGGCTGGTCAAGGCCGTCTTCGCCACCGAGACCCTTGCCCTGGGCATCAACATGCCGGCCCGGTCGGTGGTCATCGAGAAGCTGTCGAAGTTCACCGGCGAGCGCCACGAGTTCCTGACGCCGGGGGAGTACACCCAGCTCACCGGGCGGGCGGGCCGGCGGGGGATCGACGACATCGGCTACGCCGTCGTGCTGTGGTCGCCGTACGTCCCGTTCGACCAGGTCGCTGGCCTGGCCTCCACCCGCACCTACGCCCTGCGCTCGTCGTTCCGGCCGACCTACAACATGGCCGCCAACCTCGTCCGCCGCTACTCGCCCGAATCTGCTCGCCACCTGCTGAACCTCTCCTTTGCCCAGTTCACCTCCGACCGCGATGTCGTCCGCCTCGAGGCCCAGGTGGAGCGCACCGGCCAGCTGCTGGCCCTCGCCCGGCGCGATGTCGCCTGCGAGCTGGGCGACGTCGAGGAGTACCGCCGGCTCCTCCGGGATGACGACGACGACGGCCCGCCCCGCCGGGCGTCGGCCCGCAGCGGCGTGGTGGCCGCCCTGGAGAAGGTCAAGCCGGGCGACGTGCTCATGGTCTCCGGTGGCAAGTCCGCTGGCCGGGTGGCGGTGATCTCTACCGCCAACCGTCGGGGCGAGGACGTGCGCATCGGCGCCCTGACCCCCGACCGGCGTTACCTCGCCCTCTCGGCGCGCGACTTCCGCTTCCCGCCCCGCACGGTGGGGCGCATCGAGCTGCCGGTGCCGTACGCGCCCCGCAACCCGAACTTCCGCCGGGAGGTGGCCCAGTCGCTGGGCCGGCTCCGGCCGACGGAACCGGGGACGAACAACAGTGCCAGAGCACGGCGAAGTGACCCCGGTTCGGCGGATGACCGCGTACCCGAGAGTCTGCCAGTCGCCGGCTGCGACGACCTGCGCCGGCACCTGCGCGCCGCCGACCGGGCCGACCGGTTGGAGAAGGACCGCCGGCGGCTGGAGCGGCGGATCCAGGGGCGCACGGAGTCGCTGGGCCACCAGTTCAACCGGGTCCTGCGGGTAATGGAGGCGTGGGGCTATGTCGACGGCTGGTCGCTCACCGAGGGCGGCGAGATGCTGGCCCGCATTTACCACGAGTGCGACCTGCTGGTGGCCGAGGCGATCCGTGGGGGGCTGTTCGACCAGCTCGAGGCCACTGGGGTGGCGGCCCTGGCGTCGACGTTCACCTACGAGGCCCGCCGCGCCGACGGCCGGCCGGAGGAGCCGTGGTTCCCGTCGGCGAGGCTCAGGCGGCGGTG
>JANMRJ010001133.1:0-7717 GCA_031370985.1 Acidimicrobiales bacterium | reverse complement strand
CATCACCGCTGGCCCAGCACGAGGCGGCCATCCCCCAGATGAAGACGACACCCCCTTCGTCGTTCTCGACCAGGGCGGCGGCGGAGCCGATCATCACCGAACCGCCGGGGACAAGGGGGAGCGGCTGGCCGGGACGCACGCTCCCCATCCCAGCACCTGCCAGGACCGCCGCTACGTTCACGGCAATATTATCTCACCGAGGGAGCCGTGAGTGGTGGATCCTCTACGGCCGCGACATCGTCATCTCACGCCTGATGCGACCTGTTGACCTGCGGTTTCAGGGAGCCGCACACTTTCCTACCGTCCGAAGAACCGCCCACCGACGCGGGACCGGCTCCCCCCGTGCTGGTCGAGTAGCCGGGGGGAATCGCACCCCCCGGCTCTCTCAGAAACGGACGTGAACCTCTCGGTTCATCCGGCTCTTGCAGTCCGGCCGTTGGTGGTCGGGAGGAGGTGCCAATGTGCGAAGAGCCTGGGTTGGCGCTGACGAGCAGCGTTGAGCCACGCCCATGCCAGGTGCGGCCTTCTCTTCAGCCGCTTGAACTTCTGCATCGCCCATCGGACCAGGTGTTGATCGATGCGCAATGCAAGGGAGTACAACTCGGAGCGGTAGAAGGCCCCGTAATAATTGATCCAGCCCCGGACCTGAGGATTGATCTCCTCGGCCAGGCCGGACAGGTCCGTCCCGCTGCGACGGTTGAGGTGCCAGGCCCTGATCTGACGGCTTTTCGCCTTCTTCGCCTTGGTGGCCATCGCCGGCGAGAAGTTCACGAAGAACCCTCGTCGGCTGTTGGCCAGGCGAGCCCGGAAGGTGTAGCCGAGGAAATCGAAGCTGGTGTGCTCCGCCTCCCCTCGGCGGTTCGCGTCCTTGCAGAACACGACCTTCGTCTTGTCGGGGTGCAACTCGAGACCAACGGTCCCGAGCCGCTCAGCGATGGCAGCCAGGAGACTGCGGGCCTGTTCCTCGCTGTCGCAGTGGGCGACGATGTCGTCCGCGTAGCGCTCGAACGGGCAGCTCGGGAACTCCCGGTCCATCCAGCGGTCGAACGCGTAGTGCATGAACAGATTGGCCAGCAAGGGCGAGATCGGGGAGCCTTGTGGGGTCCCCTTCTCACGGGCGACGAGGGTCCCGTCCGGCATCGCCATGGGGGCGGTGAGCCACCGGGCGATGTAGAGCAGGACCCAACGCTCGTCGGTGTGGTGAGCGACCGCTTTGAGCAACAGATCATGGGGGACGCTGTCGAAGAAGGCCCGGAGATCAAGGTCGATCACCCAGTTCTGCTTCCAGCAGCGCTTGCGAGCCACGGCCAGGGCGTCATGGGCGCTTCGCCCAGGACGGTAGCCGTAGCTGTCGGGGTGGAAGATCGGCTCAAGCTTCTCTTCCAGCAGCATCGCTGCTGCGGTCTGGGCTACCCGATCGGCCGTGTTCGGGACGATGGCTTCATACTGCCTCCTTATGGGCGGGCTGTGGGGTTTGGGGTTGTGGAGAAGCGACGTTGTCGGGGTGTAGCCGCCGTGATCGGCCGCCGGTGCGTTGGCGGGGGATGTCCTCGGTGACGCCGGCCCGTCGGCGGCGCCACGCCGCGGTTCGGCATGCCGGCGAGCAGAAGCGCTGCGGGGACCCGACGCGCGGGTTGGAGAAGAGGCCTTCGACCTCGGTGACGCTGAAAGCACCGCAGCTGGCGCAGGTCACGCCGTGTCGGGCAGGTCCCGAAGCGTTACGCATTCCGGGTGTCGTCTCGGTCATGACGCCTTGCTGTCGAGACGTCCGAGGTGGCCTGAGTTGGCGATCCGGACCCGGCAGATGTCTTCGACATCGGGGTTGTAGGTGATGAGCCAGCGGCTGCCGGGGCCTTTGCGGGCTTGGAGTTGGTCGGTTTCGAGCCAGTAGTAGATGACGTTGGTGCTGATGTCGAGCGCGGCTGCTACTTGCTTGACGCTCCACTCGTGTTCCCCGGGCGGGTCGGTGATGATGTGATGGGCGATGTGGACGGATCTGGCCGCTCGTTGTCGACAGGCGTCCTCGGTGTCGGTGTCGAAGGGGATGCAGATCCGCCCGCCGGGCCCGCGGCGGGCTGCGAGGGCGCCAGTGTGGACCCAGCCGTAGATGGTGGTGGTGGTCACCTCGAGGCGTCGGGCGGCGTCGGCGACGGTGATCTCACCGGCGGCGAGCGTGCCAACGGGGGCGATGCGGTGGTAACTGCGCAAGTTGGCGACCGCGGTCACGTCGAATGGTCGTCCGGCCCCGGTGAGGTAGCCGTCGTTGTTGAGCCGGTCGGCGAGGTCGACGTTGGTGTGGGTGGGGCCGAGTGCGCGGACCACCTCGACCGCAGCGGGGTCGGTGCGATGGGATTCGACGATGCTGTGGCGTCGGGCGACGGTCAGCTCGTCGGTGGACCCGGTGTGCCAGCGGATCCCGATACGGGCCTTGGCCAAGTCAGGCTCGGGCAGCAGGGTGATGTCGGCGATGAGGGTGCGTAGTAGGCGTTTGCGGTCCCGGGCCAGGGTGGTCGGTGCGTGCCACAGCGCGGTCACGTCGCCGGTGAGGGTTTCGAGTTCGGCCCGCCCCGGCAGAGTGGGAGCGTCGGCCTGTTCTGCGGCGAGGGCCTTCTCGGTGTCGGCGAGAGAGGCGAGGCGGGTCTCCCAGCGGGCTTCGAGGCTGCGGGCCACGAGGCGGTTCTCCGGTTCACAAGCACAAAAGGCCCGTTCGGCCCGCTCCGCTTCGTAGCGGGCCCGTTCCACGGCCAGCTCTCCGGCTCGGGAGCGGCGGGTTCGGCGGTCGACGACCTCGTCGGCCGCCGCGATAGTGAGGGCCACCTCTTCGGGGTTGAGAGCGGCGAGGAGCGCTTCGGCGACAGCGTCGTCGACGCTGGCGGCGGCGATCGACCGGCATGTTGGCGTGGCCATCTGGTCGGCCCGCGACGCAGAGCACTCGTAGGCGGCGTGGCCGTTGCGGTGGTAGCGGGTGGACATGGGCCGCCCGCATGATCCGCAGGCGATGATCCCCTGGCAGATGGCGTGGCCCTCGCGGGCGGGACGTGCTCCTGCGTTGGTGGTGTTCGCGGCCAGGCGGGCCCCGTTCGCCAGGTAGTCCTCCCAGGCGATGTAGCCGCGATGGTGGTCGTAGATGACGATCGGCCACTCCGGCCGGGGCAGCTCAACGATCTTGGTGGAGATCTTCCCTTCGGGGCTGACCATCCGGGTTGAGTGGTAGCGGCCGTAGACGTAGGCCCCGGCGTACGCCGGGTTGGCCAGGATGCCGAGCACCCGGGAGTGGGTGAGGCGCCCCCATCGGACCTGGCCGGCCCACACCCCGCCATACGCTCGCAACGGGAACCGCCTGCACTTGAACGCAGCGACGACCTGATACGCGGATCCCCCGGAGCGGAACGCCACGAAGACGTCGGCGACCGCGGCGGAGACCTCGGCGTCAGGGTCGATGACCGTGAGGCCGTCGTCGTCGTGGACGAACCCGACGGGGATAGGGAAGCGCAGCTCGCCGCGCTCCGCCGCGGCACGTTTCGCACCGTTGAGGCGGCCGGTCAGGAAATGCAGCTCCGCTTCGGACATGGTGCCCTTCAGACCGAGGAGGAGGCGGTCGTTGAAGTTGGCCAGGTCGTAGATGCCGTCCGAGTCGACCACCAGCGTGTTGGTGAGCCGGGCCAGCTCCAACAGGCGAGACAGGTCCGCCGACGAGCGGGCCAGGCGGGACACCTCCAGGCCGAAGATGGCCCCGACCTCGCCCATACAGACACGGGAGACCAGGTCCTTGAAACCCGGCCGGCCGTCCGCGGAACGGCCCGAGATGCCCAGATCGCTGTCGATCACCTCCACCTGGGACCGGGGCCATCCCAACCGGACGGCCTCGTCGGCCAGGGCATACTGGCGGGCGGTGGACTCGGTGTTGTTGCGCACCTGAGCCAGGCTGGACTGGCGGACGTAGACGATCCCCGCCCTCTCCAGGTGGGCGGCGGTGATCTTCTCCGTGCCCCTCACAGCGTGCCGTCAATGCCGAGATGGCCATATTGGCCAGTACCGCCACCGCCTCGGCCGACGCTGACATTCAGGCAAGCTCCCCGCGGGCCAACAACTCGAGGTTGATCATCGAGATCTCCTCCAAGACACGGCGCACCGACACCGAGATCGCCGCCCCTTCGCGCACCGCGTTGGCCGCCGCAGCGGGAACATAGAGGCTGCGGGTCCGTCCTCCGGCCCGGGGCAGGACGACGTAGGTGTAAGGGCCGTGCAGATCTCCTCGGGTACATCGGCATCCCTCCTTGCCACACGTGCGGCGTTGTTCGATGACCGACCCACCAATCAGCCCTTCCACATTTGGAAGCGAATCGGCCAGGCGCCGGCGGCGGGCTCGTAGTTGCCGGCTGGTCTTCGAGGCAGCATCGGTCTTGTCTGTCATTGCTACACAAGATCATGACTGGTCCCGCTCCGCAAGTGGTGGATGCCCCAACGCCGCCATCAACCCCACCAGCTCCACCAAGGCGCCCACCCCCAGCCGATGAGACAACGGACCCATCATCCGATCAGTCCAACCAACTGGCAGCGTCACCCGCCCAGCCGCGCCTCCTTCGCAGACCAGCACCCGCTCAGTGCCCGGGCGGCTCTTCTCGAAGAGCACCGCCACCCGCTGGCCGGCCAACGGATGGAACGGATGGGTGACGACAACCGAGTCTGAAACCGGACGCTGACCTGACGAACGGGTCGTATGCGGGGACCGTCGGCACCCCGAGCGTCCTGACCCCTGCCCCATGGTCCTTCGGTATCTCCACCGCCCGCACCGCCCCCGGGAAGTAGCTCCCCGAGGACATCCGGTTCCACAGCTTGTAGAGGTTGTCGGCCTCCGCCGCTGCGAACTGGGTGATGCTGACGGCGTCCACGCCCGGTGCGCCCTTGTTGGCCCGGACCTTCTCCCACGCCTCGTAGACGAGGCGTTTGGGGATCTCAAACGGCTTCCCCTTCGGCTTGGGCTCTTGCCTCGGCTCCTCCCCCGCAGGGTTGGCCTCGGAGTGACCCTGGTCTGCCCGGCCCCTTTGCTCGGGCCCCATTACAGGGCCTTCATCGCTCGTACGGGCCGGTCCGCCCCTGTGCCTCGCATCGGTACTCTGCCGCTCCCGGTTTCCGCCGGTTGCGGTCCTCCCTTTCGCGACCAGGGGGCCGACATCGCCCATTTCGACTGGCCGTCGGTATCGAGACGACAGGTTCCCTTGTTCCATGCCAGCGCCTGCGACGAGCTCGCGCCACCTTTACACCGAGCACCACCAAGGCCACACGCAGGCCGCTCCTTGGCTGAGGGCACGCTCCGACGGCGCGCCTTTGTCCCAGGGCTAACTCCCTGCCCCGGTTTCGGTGCCATCATCAATCCTTTCGATGCGTCAGCAGTGGTTCACACACGTTCGCCTTCTCGTCGCACACCTGACCCGCTCATGGCGGGCCTTTCCCGCAGTCGCTTCCCACCCCGGCTCTTGACCGGCATGACACTGCGGCGGTTTGGGCTCTCCGCCTGCACGGCGAGCCCGGAGGACCTACCTCCATCACTGGCACAGCACGGTCCGTGCTGGCGATCCTCTACATCGTCATCACGTTCCTTTCAAGGCACACGGAGTCCTGGAATCCAGCCAAGCGTCCAGGTCCACGTCGGCGAAGCGGTTCCGACCGCCGACCTTGTACCGGCTCAGCTCGTGATCGCTGACCAGCCGGCGGAGGTGCCGCACCGTCGTCCCGAGGTACGCGGCCGCCTCCTCCGTCGTGAGCATCCGCCGGACCACCCTCTCCGAACGCGCCATATGCCGATCCCTCCTTCGTCGACCGGAACCGACCGGTCCCACCCCCTACTACTGGTGCGGAATCCCTCCACGCGCGACAGGACGCGACATCTGTCGCGTGTTTCCAGAAACCGCACCAGTAGTAGGGCAGGAGAGGCAGCAGGCCTCCAAGACGATTGCAGGCGGAGCCTGCGGGGTCGGGTGCCCGATGGCGTTCATGGCGATGATGGGGTCCGACTCCGTGGCCTACCACGAGGCCAACGTCAGCCTCCGGGCCGACGACCATCCCGGCCAGGCCCTGGCCTACTACGCGTCCCGGGGCGAGACGCCACTGGCGTGGGGCGGCTCGGGAGCCGCCGCCCTTGGATTGTCGGGCAGTGTGACCTCAGCACAGTTCCACGCCCTCTACGGCCCCGGCGGCGCCGTGGACCCCACCACCGGCGAGCGGCTGGTCCGCACCCGCCGTCCCGGCATGGAGCTGGTCGTTGCCGCCCACAAGAGCGTCGCTGAGCTGGGGGTGATCGGCAGAGCCGAGCACATGCACCGCATCCTCGACGCCGAGCGTGACGCCACGCTGCACTACCTCGACCGACTGTTCATCCAGCAGGGCGGCCGGCGGGGCGACGCGGCGGTGAGCACCCGCACCGGCGGGATGATCTGCGCCGTCACCCGTCACGCCACCTCCCGGGCCGGCGACCCCAACCCTCACGACCACGTCCTCGTCGCCAACCTCGTGCAGATGGCCGACGACAAGGGCGGCTGGAAGGGCGCCCACACCGCTCTGCTGCGAGAGCACCTCCACGCCGCCACCATGTTCGGCCGCATGGCTGCCGCCCATGAGGCGGTACGCCTGGGCTACGGCATCGAGCGCGACGACGGCCCGTCGGGCAAGCTCGGCCACTGGCGCATCGCCGGCGTCCCCGCCGAGGTCATGGAGATCCACTCCAAGCGCACCGCGGAGATCGAGACGGAGATGGACCGCCTGGGCTACACGTCGTTCCGGGCCAAGGGGATCGTGGCCCGGGCCACCCGGGCCCAGAAGCGCCACGAACCGGCCGAGGACCTCATGGCCCGCTGGCGGGGCGAGATCGAATCGGTGGGCTGGAGCATCGAGGCCATGCAGCGATCGGTGTCCGAGCACCGCCGCCAGCACCGGCGGCCGGCGCGACTGAACGAGCGGGAGGTGGTGACAAAGGCCCTCGCTCCCGACGGCCCCCTGGCCGCCCGCAAGGTCTTCGCCCGAAGGCATGTGGTGGTGGCGACGGCCCCGGCGCTGTTCGGCGCCCATCCGGGCGAGCTGGCCCGCATGGTCGACCGGGTGCTGGCCGACCCCGAGGCCCTGCCGCTCGTGGCCACCGCCGGCGCTCACGGGCCCGTGTGGGCCACCGCCACCACCGTGGCCACCGAGCAGGCCATCGCCTCCGCGGTCGAGCGCCAGGTCATCCGCCGCGACGCTCCGACGGTGGAGGGGATCGTCGCCCGCATGGCCATCGCCGACCACGAGGACCATCTCGGCAAGCACCTCACCGCCGGCCAGCGCACAGCCGTGCTGGCCATCACCACCTCGGGTCGGGGCGCCGAGCTGCTCGTAGGCGTGGCCGGATCGGGAAAGACCACCGCCCTGGCCGCCGTGCGGGACGCATTCGAGTCCGAGGGCTTTGAGGTGATCGGCACCTCGACGTCAGGCCAGGCCGCCCGCACGCTGCGCAACGCGGCGGGCATCGAGGCGTCCCGCACCCTGGCCTCGCTGATCTGGCGGCTCGACCGCGGCCAGCTGCAGCTCACCGACCGCCACGTGGTCATCCTCGACGAGGCGGCCATGACCGAGGACGCCACCATGCTCCGGCTGCTGGGGGCCGCCGGCGACGCCGGCGCCAAGGTGGTGATGGTGGGCGATCACCGCCAGCTGGGCGCCGTCGGCCCCGGCGGCGGCTTCGAGG
>JANMRJ010001125.1:0-5101 GCA_031370985.1 Acidimicrobiales bacterium | reverse complement strand
CCTCGAAGCCGGCGGCGACCCGAGACGGCTTGTCGGCGCCGGTGGCATCGACGGCCAGGTCATAGGTGAGCTGACCCGGCGCAGCATCGATCTTGAGGTAGGTCAGCCACGCCGACTGGGGCACCCACTCCATCCCTTTGTCGGTGCGCAGGTCGGTCAGCAACGTGCTTGAGGCCGGCGCCTGGCGGTCGAGGACCAGGCCAGGGGCGGTGTTCCCCGGCAGAAGGGCGGGGCGCTTGTCAGTCAGCAGGAAGACATCCGCGTTCACCCGCTCGCCCGCCTTCAGGCCGACGCCCAGGATGCGCAGCGGTACCCACGGGTTGGGCGTGGGGATGGTGAGGTGGACGGGCGTGCCGTCACCGAGCGACACACCCCTCTGGCGGGCGGCGTCGCCGTTGAAGCGGGCGGCCAGGAAGATGGGGCTGCGCCGGGCGTAGAAGTCGAGCACCTCGGGCACCTCGGGCGTGAGCAGGAAGCCGTTCTTGGTGGCCCACTCCCCCACCGCCTGGCCGCCGCCCTTGAGGACAGTGATGTCGAGGGCGTCGATGCGCGTCTCGAGCAGGACTTGGGCCGCGTCGGCGGCGGCGCCGGAGTTTGCCGATGACGCGGACCGGGCGAACTGGGGCTGCGGCGTCACTTCACGGACGAGGCGCTGCAACGTCCAGTCGCCACCGCGTTCGACCGTGGTCGGCACGTCGGGCAGCGGGATGATCGACCCGAACTCCCCGCCGGCGCCGGCAAACTTGAACGCGGTGACGTAGTGCTCGACACCGTCCTGCCACGCGGCGAGCGTGGTCGTGCGGACCAGGTTCACCGACCCGTTGCGGCCGATCAGTCCTCCGCAGGCCAGCGCCGGGCCGGCGCTGAGCACGGTGACGAACAGTCCGATCGCGATCGCCAGCAGAGCCTTGCGCATCGTCCACCTCCAGTGGTCCGGAACTGGAGATGGGACGTTCGCTACGCCCGGTCTGGTTCCGGGATCCGCACCTTTCTCCGATTGTGGACAAAGAACAGGATGAAACCGCCACCCACGATCACGGTGGTGACGACCGCCAGCACGGCGACGCCCAGGCTGCCGGCCCGCGGGATCGGCGGCGGGGCCGGCCCGAGGACGACGGTGATGTGGCCCTCGATGTGGGCGTTCGCCGCGTCGCCGAACGGGAACGTGCGGCACGTCGCCCGGCACCGGACCACGACGGTCTTCCCGCCCCCCTCGGTGGTGACGATCAGGTCGTTCTCGTCGATGCGGACCTGGCTGAACAGCTCAGGCGTCAGCCGCCAGATGCTGTCGGTGCCCTCGGTCGGCGACCCCGGTGAGCGCCGGTCGGCGACGTAGGCGGTCCCGCCCCGGCCGATGAACCCCGGCGGCGTGAAGCCGACACTCTCGATGCCGATGTCGGGGCCGGCGGGAAGTCCAGGGTTGATGAGCACGCCGCTGGTCCCGTCGAAGCGGATGAAAATCACGTCGCCGGTGTTCTCGTCGGCCCCGATGAGGTCGCCCCCGTGGTCACCGAACAGCTGGGGGGCCACCTCCATGCCGCCCTCGATGAGCGGGGCGTTGTCGGTGATCGTCCGGAGGCGGCCCCGGCAATCGATGGCGAACAGCACGGTCTTGTTGCCCCGCCGGCCAGCGACAAGCAAGTTGTTGCCGAACCGGCCGGTGGCGTCGAATGCGATGCCGGTGAGCAGTTCGGCCGCCGGCGTCTCGACCCAGCGCGACGCTTGGCCGTCGACGTTCACTCGGACCACGGCCTGGGGCGGCGTCCCCAGCTCCAACGCGTAGACCTCGCCGGCCTCGAAGCGGCAGCCGGCGCTGGCCACGTCAAGGCCCGGCGACATGGCGAGATAGCTCTCGGGCCCGGGCGTGGTCGAGTAGTTCCCGAACGGCGTGGTCTTGCCCCCATCGGGGTTGACGAGGAACAGTCGGCCGGCGGCGGCGGCCACCAGGTTCCCGTCGGGGCGGGGACCGACGACGTCGACCACGCCAGGCAGCGAAACCCACCGCTCCCAGTTGGGAGGCGTCGGTGCGCTGGTCGGCGTCGCCTGCGCCGCGAACAGGCCCAGGGTGAGGAGAAATGCGGCAATCACGAGACGAACTGCGCTGGTTTGGCGGCGATGACGCGTGCGCCGATGGTGTCCTTCCAAACCGGCTCGTACCCAGCGGCCCGCAGCGCGGCGGCGACCTCGGCCGGCGAGCGGGTGTCGCTGACTTCGAACTGCGGCTCGGCTGCGCCCGGCTCCGCGTAGCCGCCGGGCTCGGTCATGGAGCCGGCCGACATCTGCGTCACGCCGAGCTTGAACGCCGCATCGCGGAAGGCCGGCGACTCACGGGTCGAGAGGGTGATCCCGACATCGGGCAATACCAGCCGGAGGGCACAGAGGATCTGGACGTACTCCCGGTCGGTGACGGGGCGTACCGGTTGGAAGTCGCCGGCGGCGGGGCGCATGCGGGGCAGCGAGACGGCGACATCGCACCGCCACCAGCGCCGCAGCAGCGCCGAGGCGTGGGCGGCCAGGGCGACGACATCGGAGCGCCAGTCGGGGTCGAGGCCGAGCAGCGCGCCGAGCGACAGCGACCGCATGCCCGCCTCGGCGGCGCGGTCGGGCGCGCCCAAGCGCCAGTCGTAGTTCCGCTTCTTGCCCTTCACGTGCACGGCGGCGTAGGTGTCGCGGTCGTAGACCTCCTGGTACACAACCAGGCCCTCGCAGCCGGCCTCGACCAGGCGCCGGTACGTGACCGTGTCCCAGACCTGGGTCTCCAGGGAGATCGAGGGCACCTCGCCGGCCAGGGCGTTGACGCAGTCGACGAGGTAATCCTTCGACACGATGCGGGCGTGCTCGCCGGCCACCAGAAGCAGGTGCCGGAAGCCTCGATCGGTGAGGGTCCGGGCCTCGGCGGCGACCTCGGCCGGCGTCAGAGTGCGCCGGGCGATCTCGTTGCCGGCGGAGAACCCGCAGTACGTGCAGGTCGAGACGCACTCGTTGGACAGATAGAGCGGGGCGAACAGCCGCACCACCCGGCCGAACCGTCGGACGCTGGCCGCATGGGCGAGGGCGGCCATGTCCTCCAGGCGGGCGCCGGCCGCCGGCGAGAGGAGCGCACCGAGGTCGCCCAGGGTCCGGCGGGAGGACCGCAGGGCTCGGTCGACATCGGCGGCGGTGGCGGTAACTGCCAGGGCGCGGGCAGCCGACAGGTCGGTGGCCAGGTAGTCGGCCGCCGCCGTGTGGTCGGGGACGCCGTCCGGCCGGGAATCGAGGAGGACGGGGACAGCCGTCACTGGTCCGCCCTCTTCGAGGGACGACCCAGTGAGTGCTTGCCCGACCGGCCTCCCGGGCCGGTCATGTGGCGAGGAAGCCGGTGAGGGGCGAGGAGGCGTCCGCCGTCGCGCCCGCCGCCGGCAGACCGGCCAGCACCGCCCGCCGGCCGGCCTCGACCGCCAGCCGGAAGGCGCCGGCCATGGCCGCTGGGTCGCCGGCGGTACCGATGGCGGTGTTCACCAGGACGGCGCCGGCGCCCATCTCGATGGCCTCGGCCGCCTGTGACGGGGCGCCGATGCCGGCGTCGACCACCACGGGCACAAACGACTGCTCGATGATGATCTCCAGCGCCGCCCTCGTCCGTAGGCCCTGGTTCGACCCGATCCACGAGCCCAGAGGCATCACGGTGGCGCAGCCGACCTCCTCCAGCCGCTTGCACAGCACCGGGTCGGCGTTGACGTAGGGCAGGACGGTGAAGCCCTCCCGGCAGAGGATCTCGGCCGCCTTGAGCGTCTCCACACCGTCGGGGAGCAGGTATCGGGGCTCCGGGGTGATCTCGAGCTTGATCCAGGTCGGGTACCCGCCGCTACGGGCCAGGCGAGCCAGGCGGACGGCTTCGTCGGCGTCGTCGGCCCCACTGGTGTTGGTGAGGAGCAACACTTTGGACATGTCGAGGGCGTCAAGGATGTCGTCGGAGCCAGGCTGCGGGCCTGAACGCAATGGCGTCGCGTCGATCCGTCGGAGGGCGACGGTCACCATCTCGGTGCCCGACGCGAGAATGGCCGCGGCCAGCGAGGCGTTCGACGGGAACTTCCCGGTGCCGAGGAAGAGGCGGCTGTGGAACTCCCGGCCGGCGATCACGAGGGGGTCATGCATCCCGACCTACCTTAGGTGGGTGCGCTACTGGACCGTCAGCGAGGCCCGGGAGTACCTCCCACGGGTACGAGAACTGTGAAAACCCGCACCCTGATCGTCCTGGCGATGATCGCCGGCCTGGCCATCCTGGTCTCCTTCACGCTCCAGATCACCATGGCAGCCAAGTAGGCGGGCGCTGTAGGGCAGCCCCCTACCGGGTCCTCCACTCAGCGATCGACGAGCACCAATCGGCCCTTGCCGTCGTAGGCCACCGCCGCGGCGCCGGCGACGATCCGCCCCACGCTGGCACCGACCAGGTCGGCCCGCCAGCCCACCTCCAGCCGGCTGTCGGGCACCTTGCGGAGAAATGCCTCAATGTCGGACCGGGTGGCGATGAGCGACCCGTCGATGGAGAGGTCGCGTGACTGCTGGGCCACCCATGCGCTCAGCAGCGACGCCAGCGGCTGCAGATTGGGCGGGATGTCGGTATCCGGTGGCAACCGGAGTTCGCCTTGGGGCAACTCGAGGCCCCGGGCGACGGCGGCCATCAGGCCGTCCATGGTCTCCTGCGACAGTCGCCGGCCGTCGAACAGGCGCGACGTTGGCATGTCGCGCGTCGAGGTGGGCGGCCGCTCGGCCAAGAGAACAAGGGCCTCGTCGGCCAGGATCCGCCGGGTCGGCTTGTCGGCCGCCATCGCCGCCCGTTCCCGCCAGGCGGCCAGCTCCTGGGCCACGGCCCGTGACTTCCCCCGGAGCTGGCGGAAGCCCTTGACCCGCCACCAGACGGCGTTGAGGTCGGGCTGGCGGACCCGCCGGTGGCGCTCGCACTCTTCATATGCCCACTCCAGCCGGCCGGCGGCGGCCAGGCGCTCCTCAATAACCCTGCGCAGGTCGAGGAGGTGCAACACGTCGGCGGCGGCATAAGTGATCTGCTCGGAGGTGAGCGGCCGCTTGAACCAATCGCTCATGCGGGCGCCCTTCTCCAGGA
>JANMRJ010001122.1:0-1364 GCA_031370985.1 Acidimicrobiales bacterium | reverse complement strand
CGCAACAAGGTGGTGGTGGTCAAGTACGGCGGAAACGCCATGGCCCCAGGCGGTAGGGCCGAGCAGTTCGCGCAGGACATCGTATTGATGCAGTCGGTCGGACTCAAACCGGTGGTCGTGCATGGCGGCGGACCCCAGATCACCGATCTCATGGCTCGACTGGGCAAAAAAGCCGAGTTCCGAAACGGGCTTCGGGTCACCGACGCCGAGTCTTTGGAGATCACCCGCATGGTGCTGGTGGGCAAGGTCAACCGCGACATCGTCTCGTCGATCAACGTGCACGAGCCCGTCGCCGTCGGCTTGTCCGGCGAGGATGCCGGCCTGATCACCGCGTCCGCCCGCCACCCCGACCTGGGCTACGTCGGCAACGTCGACGCGGTGAACCCCGGCATCCTCGACCGCCTGCTGGCCGAGGACCTCATCCCCGTCGTCGCCACCATCGGCGCCGACCTCGAGGGCCAGGCGTACAACATCAACGCCGACACCGCGGCGGGAGCGGTGGCCGAGGCGCTGAAGGCCGAGAAGCTCGTCTACCTCACCGATGTCATCGGCGTGCTGCGGGACCTCGCCGACCCCGACAGCCTGGTGACGACCGCCTCGGCCGACGAGCTGGACAAGCTCATCGACGACGGCGTCCTGACGGGCGGGATGATCCCCAAGATCACCTCGTGCACCCACGCGGTGCGCAACGGCGTGGCCCACGCCCACATCCTCGACGGACGGGTGCCCCACGCCCTGCTGCTGGAGATGCTGACCCGTGACGGCATCGGGACCATGGTGAGCGCGTGAAGTCGGCGTACCTGATGGGGAACTATCCGCCCCAGCCAGTCACGTTCGTGCGGGGCGAGGGCAGCCGGCTGTGGGATGTCGACGGCAAGGCGTACCTCGACTTCCTGGGCGGGCTGGCGGTGACATCGCTGGGCCACGCCCATCCCGCGGTGGCCGAGGCGATCGCCGAGCAGGCCCGCACCCTGCTGCACGTCTGCAACCTGTACGGGACGACCGTCGGGCCCGAGGTGGCCCAGACGCTGGACCGGCTGCTCGGTGGTGGCGGGAAGGCTCGCCCGGGAGGCGAGCCCTACGGCAGAGTCTTCTTCGCCAACTCGGGCGCCGAGGCGAACGAGTGCGCGATCAAGCTGGCCCGCAAGTGGGGCGGGCCCGGCCGTTACGCCGTGGTCAGCACCTACGGATCCTTCCACGGCCGCACCCTCGCCACCCTGGCCGCCACCGGCCAGCCCTCCAAGCACGAGCCGTTCCAGCCCATGCCCGAAGGCTTCCGCCACGTCGCTCTCGGTGACATCGACGCCATGGACGCGGCGGTCGACCCCAAGGTCGTGGCCGCCGTCCTGGTCGAGCCGATCCAG
>JANMRJ010000081.1:0-2805 GCA_031370985.1 Acidimicrobiales bacterium | reverse complement strand
CATCGACCTGGCGCGCGCCGCCGACCTGGCCGCACGCCAGGGCTAGCGTCGCCGGCATGCCTACCCAAGACGGAATCGTCGGTCCTGTCCCCGAAGGTCGCGACCCCGAGGAGTACGACAAGCTCCGCCGGCGGGTCATGTGGGCCATGCCGTCGGGCCTGTACGTGATCGGCAGCCGGGCCGGGGAGCGCCGCAACGCCATGACGGCCAATTGGGTCACCCAGGTGAGCTCGGGCCCCAAGCTGGTGGCCGTCGGGGTGGAGAAGGAGGCGTTCACCCACGAGCTGATCGTCGAGGGCGGCGTGTTCAGCCTGAACATGATCGACCGGGAGGACAGGGCGATCGTCCGCAAGTTCACCAAGCCGGTCGACGTCGATGCTGGCATGCTCAACGGCTTCGGGTTCCACGACGGCCCCACCGGGGCCCCCATCCTCGACCAGGCCGTGGCCTGGCTGGACTGCCGGGTGCACAGCACGCTCGACCTCGGCGACCACACCCTGTTCATCGGCGAGGTGGCCGACGCCGGCTTCCAGAAGCCCGAGGACACCCCCGTCCTGCGCATGGAGGACACCCGCATGAACTACGGCGGGTAGGTGCGGTTCGCCAGCTTCAACGTCCTCCACGGCCGGTCGTTGGTCGACGGTCAGGTCTCTACGGAACGGCTGGTGGCGGCATGCCTGTCCCTCGACGCCGATGTCCTTGCTCTCCAAGAGATCGACCGCAACCAAGCCCGCTCGGGCGGCGTCGACCAGACCGCGGCGGTCGCCGAGGCCATGGGGGCGTTGGCCTGGCGGTTCGAGCCAGCGCTGATCGGCGAGCCGGGGGCGACGTGGCGGGCCGCGGTGGACGGCGATCACGGCGCCGGCGCCGCTCCGCCCAGTGTGGGTGATTCGCGCCGTCAGGCCGCACCGAATCGCCCACTCCGCTCGCTGGCGGGCGCTGCCGCCGGCGGGGAAGGGGCCGGCGCGGCGGGCGAGATCGGTGGGGCCACTCGTCTGGCCGGCGGGGACGACCATGCCACCGGCGAGGGCGACCACGCCGCCGGCGCCGACGCCGGGTATGGCGTCGGCCTCGTGTCCCGGTTGCCGGTCCGGGCGTGGCACGTCGTCCGCCTCCGGGCGGCCAAGGTCCGGGCGCCGGTGTACGTGCCCGGCGGGCGGGGCCGCTTCATCCTGCTCCCCGACGAGCCCCGGGTCGCCCTGGTCGCCGAGGTGGAGACAGCCGCCGGCCCACTGGTCGTCGCCACCACCCACCTGTCGTTCGTGCCCGGCTGGAACGTCGTCCAGCTGCGGCGGGTCACCCGCCGGCTGGAGGAGCTCGGCCTGCCGTGCGTGCTGCTCGGCGACCTCAACGTCCCCGGCGGCCTGCCGGCGAGGGCCACCGGCTGGCGGGCCCTGGCCAAGGTCCGCACGTTCCCGGCGACCAAGCCCTCGATGCAGATCGACCACGCCCTCGGCCACGGCCTCCTCCCGGTCGTCAGCGCAACGACGGCGCGCGAGATGCCGCTGTCGGACCACCGGGCTCTGCTGGTCGACGTTCTCTGAGCGCGACAGTGCTCACCGCGCCGGGTTCGAGGGCCCGGACGATGTCGTTTAGGGTGGCGCCATGGCCCTGAAGCCCCTCACCAACGTCGGGTGGGGGTTCGAGACCAACTGCTTCGTCTGCGAGCCGTCGAACCCGCTGGGGCTTCACGTCCCGTACTTCCACGACGATGAGGCCGATGTCGTCACCGCCGAGTTCCGCTTCGGCGCCGGCCATTCTGGCGCCCCGCACTACGTCCACGGCGGGGTGCTGCTGGCCATCATGGATGAGGCCATGGCCTGGGCCGCCATCGCCATTGCCGGGCGGTTCGCCGTCGTGCAGTCCACCGCCACCACCTTCGACCGCCCCGTGCGCATCGACGAGCCCCACCGGGTGGACGCGTCGGTCCACGGCCGCACCGACACCGCGGTGACCGCCCGCGCCCTCATCACCGACGCTGGCGGCCGGACGTGCGCGAAGGCCCGTGCCCGCCTCGTCGTCCTGTCGAGCGCGGTGGCGGGTGCGGCCATCGGTCCCGTCACCGGCGCCGACATCCGCTACCTCCGCCCCCCACCGCCCGAGGAGTCACCGTGAGCGCCCCCCAGATCAGCATCGACGACCTGGAGGCGTTGCTCGCCGGCGGCCCCGTGGCCCTTGTCGATGTCCGCCAGCCCGAGGAGTACGACGCCGGCCACGTGCCTGGCGCCAAGCTCATCGCCCTGGCCGACGTCGTCGCCCGGGTGGGCGAGATCCCGACCGACGGCCCCGTCTACGTCATCTGCCACCTCGGTGGCCGCAGTCAGCGAGCCGCCGACTACTACCGCAACATGGGCATCGAGGCCTACAGCGTGGCCGGCGGCACCCAGGCATGGGAGGACGCCGGCAAGCCGACCGTGCCCGGCCCCCTGCCGGACTGAGGCTCGTCACGAAGCCGGGGAGCCGAGGCATCCGGTCCCGGAGGCCGGCGCCGCCGCTACACGGACGTGGGGGACGAACCCGCTTGCCGTCTCCGCTCGACTCGTTCGGACACCGCCACTGCCTCCGATCGAGCGTGCTCGGCCTCGTCGCGCCGGCCGGCGTCGCTCAGGCGCGGCGACAGGTGGTTCAGTGGCACGGCCAGGTCGGGCTCGTAGGCGTCGGGGTTGGCGGGGGCGAGCCGGCGGCGGATCTCCACCCCCTCATCGATGGCGGCCAGCCCGTCGTCGCTCCGGCCGGCCTCGTGCAGGTCCACGGACGGTTGCTGACCGACATGGCCAGGTCGGTCGTGGGCGGCCGGGTAGGTGG
>JANMRJ010001063.1:0-8386 GCA_031370985.1 Acidimicrobiales bacterium | reverse complement strand
GGCGGTGCGTTGCTAGGCGGACCGCCCTCTGGCGGTCGTTCGTCAGGCCGGCTCGCCAACAGGTCGGCGATCTCCCTGCCCACCACCGAGCCGTCGGTCAGGGTCAGGCGGACGCAGTGGCCGTCGAGCGGTTCGACCAATGCCCGGTGGAGGCTCTTCAGGACCCGGACCACGAAGCGGCCGCCGTACTCGTCGTCGCCTCGGGCCGGCGCCGGAACGGGAGCGCCATCGGTCCGAGCCGACTCGATCCAGGCGTCGATCGCGCTGCTCACCTCGCTGACCAGCGGCGGCGTGTGCCGGTCCGCAAAGGCACCCCCTGGATGGTCCGCAAAGTAACCCCCTGCATAGTCCGCAACATGGCCCCCTGACCTTGACGGTCCCGCGCCGTCCCCTGACAATGCTGGCCGTGACCAGGATCGAGCCTGGCGCGTTCGCAGGGAGCAGACTTCGTGGCATACCGGGCACGGGTGATCGACGGCGAGCTGGCACAGTCGCTCCAGAGCATCGGGGCAGTCGTCATCGAGGGACCGAAAGCGTGCGGCAAGACCGAGACCGCCCGCCAGGCAGCCAAGAGCGAGGTGCGCCTCGACGTCGACCAGACAGCCCGCCAGGCGATCGCCGTCGATCCCTCGCTCGTGCTCGACGGACCCACTCCCCGCCTGATCGACGAGTGGCAGATGGAGCTCGACATCTGGAATCACGTCCGCCGCGCGGTCGATGATCGCGGCCAACCCGGGCAGTTCATCCTCACCGGGTCGGCGGTGCCCCGAGACGACGCGAGCCGCCACACGGGAGCCGGGCGCTTCATCCACCTGCGTATGCGTCCCATGACGCTGTCCGAGACCGGGAACTCGACCGATGCGATCTCGTTCGCCGATGTCGTCGGAGGGAAGTCCGTGTCCTGTCCCGAGCCCGGCCTGACCGTCCGCGACCTGGCGCAGCGGGTCGCGATCGGCGGGTGGCCCGGGCATCTGAGCCTGAGCGCCACTCAGGCGCAGCGGGCGATGCGGGGCTACCTCCAGGACATCTGCAACGTCGATGTCCGGCGCATCGATGGCGTCCGGCGCGACCCCAAGTCCGTCATGCGCCTTGATCCAGTCGCTCGCCCGCAACGTGGCTTGCCCCGCTACCTTGCAGTCGCTCGTCGCCGATGCCAACGGGAAGGACGGAGCGATGAAGGTGGAGACGGTCCGGGGCTACCTCGACGTCTTCTCCCGGCTGCTGATCACCGATGACGTCTCGGCCTGGAAGCCCGACCTTCGCTCGCGGGCCCGCCTGCGCGCGGCCTCGATCCGCCATCTCGCCGACCCCGCGCTGGCGGTCGCCGCGGCCAAGGCGTCGCCGGACCGGCTCCTCGCCGACCTCAACTGGTTCGGACTCCTCTTCGAGTCGATGGTGGTCCGGGACCTGCGGGTCTATGCAGAAGCGCTGGGAGCACAGGTCTTCCACTACCGCGACGAGAATGGCCTCGAGGCGGACGCGATCATCGAGATGTCCGATGGCCGGTGGGCTGCCTTCGAGGTGAAACTCGGCGCGAGCGCGGCCATCGTGGACGCCGCCGCAGCCAACCTCCTCGCCCTGCGGGACAAGGTGAACGCCGACCCGCCCCTTGCCCTCGGGGTCATCACCGGGACCGGCTACGGGATCGTCCGAAAGGACGGGGTGCTCCAGATCCCGATCGGAGCGCTGCGCGCCTGACCGCCCCGCCCCTTGCTGGCGCCTACCACCCGCTGCGTGTGCTGTACGAGGGCATCGCCCCAGCGCAGCGAGGTCGCACGGATGACCGAATTCAAGCCCCGGAGCGCCGTGGCAGGTCCACGTAGTGCTCAGGCGGGGATCGCGACCTTCAGGGTCGGCGGCGGCGTGTGCCCAGCCGCGGGCGCCGGGCCGCCCCAGATCAGGACGTCGGGATCGATGTCGATGCCGCCGGGCCAGATGATCGTGCCGCGTCGCACGCCGACCCGCCGGAACCTGGCCTCGTCCGAGCGGATCGGCTCGAAGACGGGGCCGCGCAGCAGGTCGGCGATGTCCCTGTCCACCACCGAGCCATCGGTCAGGGTCAGGTGGACGCAGTGGCCATCGAGCGGTTGGACCGAGCGGATGCGCAGCATCGTGACCTCATCCTGGCGGAGGGGTTGTGGGCCCATCCACGCTGGCCGCCGAAGCGGGATCGTGGGTCCGACCCGCCTGCAGAATGGTGCCGGAGCACCGCTCAACCATGCATGACGGCTCTGCTACGCTCCCACGATCATGGAGATCTTCGACAAGGCTGGGCGCGCAGTCGGGGACGCCATCGCCCGCGCCCGAGAGCGCGAGCGGTTCCGCCTCCAGGACAAGGTCGGCCAGTTGGACATACTCGACGCATGTGCTCGCGTTGTGGTTCAACGGGGCAAGGACCGACCTGGCTATGTCTGGAACCAGGAGGTGGAGCGGAACAGGCTTGGGATGATCTCGGCCGCCGCGATGATTGGCGACGATGCCCTGCGCAGCCTCGTAGATGGACTGTGCGCGATCGACGTCCCGATTCCGTCGGACCTTCCAGCTCCCCGTCAGGAGCTGGACTCAGCGTATCGGGCACTCGTCGCTCGTCTCGCGGAGCTGAGGCGCGAGACACTCGCCGACGACGACTGAAAGCGTCGAGGCCCCCGGTCGCCCAGGGTCCGCTGGCAGCCGAAGCGGGACAGCGAAGACGGGATCGGAGCCACCAGGAGTTCGAGACGCGCGCGACGTTCGCCGAAGTGGTCACGGCACCGGCTACCCCTACTCCAAGGTGCTACCCCTGAAGGACACCCGGTTGGCTGGCCGCGGGCAGGCCCTAGGTCGAAGCCGCCGGGCGGACGTTGAACCCGGCTTCCCAGTTCGGGTCCGTCTCGCCGTCGATTGACGCCACCCACTTGTAGCGGGTGCCGGGCAGCAGCGGGATCGACGGGAAGTTCAGAGCTATTGGCACGTTGAACGGAGCCCCGGGTGGGTGGCCGGGTGGGCGTCCGACTTCGAGCTTGGCCTCGAAGCGCACCGGCTGCGCCTCCGGGCCGATCAGAGGCATGTTTCCGTCCTCGTCTCGCAGCTCGACCGTCAGGACGTGTTCACGGTTCGTGTCGCCCCACGGCACTTCGACCAGCATGGCCAGGGCCGTGGGGCCAACCTGCGGGCCGACGAACGCCCAACCACCGCCGACAACGGTCAACTTCCCGTCTGGGGTGGCAACGGCGTAGTCCGCCACCAGGATGGTGAGTTTCACGCGGGCACGGCCTCGTGCCCGGTCGTCGACTTCGTCGGTTGACGGCTCGTGGTCAGCGACAACGTCACGGTCAGGCCGTTCTTCCAGACAGGCCAGAGTCCGGACGGCGCCGTGACATGCACGAGACGGCTCTCATTCGGCCCCGCGAAGGTCTGCCATAGCGGGTCGAGGGACACGCTGGCCCCTGTAACGGACGACGCGATGGCGATGCACCGGTAGCCCGCGTCATCGTAGGCCTCGACCATGTCACCGACGCGCAGGGGTCCGTCAGCGTCAGCCATCGGCGCGGGCACATGCCCGGCGTCGTCTCGACTGTTGAAGTCCACTTCGATGCGGGTGGTCACGATTGTCGCTCCCTTCCGGGCGTCGGTTCGTCCAGATCAAACGCGGCGATAAGCCTGACGATTGCATCCTCGTCGGGCTCATCTCCTAGGTCAATAGTGCAATGGGGCCAGCGGCCCGTTCGATCAACGCGGAAACCGGCCTGGATGATCCGGCCGACCGTGGACTTGCGCAGGGTCGGGTGCGGCAGTCCGGCGAGGCTGACAAGGTCCGCGAGGGTTGTGTCGGTTGACGACGCGGCAAAGGCCGAGATGCCGTACGCACCAGCCAGAAAATCGCGGTCCTTCGTCGCTCGGCGGAGGATCCGCTGCGGATCCATGGGCGCGCCACGAATGACCAGCGCGTCGTCGGGCAGATCGTCAATGGCCCCGCTCAATCCCCTGTGCTCATTCGTCTCCAGCTTGACAGCGACCCGCCAACTGGCTGCCACACTAGCAGGACCTCATCAATGCAGCGCCTGATGGGCTGATACGCCCATCCTGGGACCGAGAATGAACACCGATGCCCCGGCTGTCAGGCCAGCGTTCCCCGGAGCGATCGCTGTCGGCGCGATGACGTTCGTGACTGCAGACAACCTCAAGGTTGGCCATCATCCGCCCGCCGTGGGCGGTTCTACAAGACGTTGCGGGCGGGCACCGACCATGACAGCGACGAGCCGCAGATTGACTAGCCAGTCGTCGCGCGCCTCTGTCTCAGCTGGCCCGGGCAGCTGCCTGGCCGGCAAGGAGGTCCTGGCACATCTGGTCGAGCTCTTGAGCGGCAGCTAGCGTCGACCGTCGCTCTACGCCCGGGGCCCTGGCTCTGCGTCTCGTTCGAGGTTGAGCGCGAGAAGGCGCCCCAGCACGTCCTCGTCGGGGAGGTCGGCGGGCCAGGTGTAGGCGGCGAAGACGGCGGCGTCGAGGGTGGCGTGGGCGTTCGAGAGCCAGGTGGGGCGCTGGTTGTAGAGGTTGGTGAGGGTGCGCTTGGCGAGTTCCGCCTCGGCGAGGGCGGGCGGGTTGAGCCAGCCGTCGCGGAGGGTGACGAGGTTGTGGGCAGCGGCGGCGATCGCCTCGCGCTGGGCGTCGGTGGGACGCGGGAAGGGGAAGGTCTCGAAGCACGTGGTCGGGGTGTAGCGGAAGCCGGACTCGACTTCGCGGAGCTGGGTCCCGGTGCCGCGCGCCCAGAGCTCGTGGGCGCGCGAGTGGAGCACGCCGAACGTGTAGTCATCGTCACGGGCGAACGAGACAGCCGCGGAATCCACGAGGGTGTCGACTGGAAGCCATACGAAGATCCGGTGCTTGGCGACTCGCGGTGTCCCGATCTGCCGCTGGCGTCCGCGAAGTGCCGCGCGCATGTCGCCTCGTGCGCGCCAGTGGATCCACCACGTGTCGCTGCCGATACCGCTCGCGGCTCGAGTCGGCCGCACGTGCAGCCGCACATACTCGAATGGTGCCTCGTAGAGGGCTGCCTCAGATTCAGGCAAGTCCGTGCCGAAGTCGATGATCCAATGGTGGGATGGCCGAGTCGTGAGGTCCTCGCCATTCACCCATGGGCACAGCACTTCGCGGTTCGAGCGTCCGTCGGGGTTCGGCGACGCGACCATCGTGGCGGCAAGGTCCGCGGGGATCTCGAACGGCCCACTCTTCTGGTCGCCGATGAATGCGATGCCCGCGTTCTCCCGAAGCGTCCGCGCTCGGGTGAGGTCGACGCCGACTGTGAGGTTCGCGTTGATCGATGCGACCGGTCGGCCGTCGAGATCACGGTCGATCTCTGAGCCGTCGTCTTGGCCGACGAAGCTGATGTGGACGTTGGCGCCGGCAAGGATCCACTGCTCGTCCGCTCGTGCGAAGAAGATGTCGCCAGTCTCCTTGATCCGGTCGAGCGCTCGACGGCTGCCGCCACCGCGGATCGACTGCGTGGCGAGCAGGCCCGCTCGGCGCGTTCTCTCGCTGGCGATCTGTGCCCGAGCCTTCTCGTGCCAGTACGCGCAGAAGTCGGCCATCCCGGGGAGGCGATCCCCGAAGACCGAGAACAGCGTCTCGACATAGTCGTTCCCGAGCCCGCGCCGCAGCAGCTTCGCGCCCAGGAACGGCGGGTTGCCGACGATGAACTCGGCGGCCGGCCACTCGGCCTCCCGCGGCTTCGCCGGGTCCGTCCAGTCCAGCAGGGCGTCGCGGTTCTCGATGTGGTCGAGGGGGCGCAGGATCGGGTCGCGCTGGTAGCCGAGGCCGTGGCGGAGCATCCACTGGATCTGGCCGATCCAGATCGTCACCCGGGCGAGCTCGGCGGCGTAGGCGTTGAGCTCGATGCCCATGACCGCCTCGGGGCCGATCCGGGGGAACTCCTGGGGTGTCTCGAGGACCAGCGAGCCCCACTGGATGGCCTCCCACTCGAGGTCCTTGAGCGCCCACAGCGTGACGAACAGGAAGTTGCCCGAACCGCACGCGGGGTCGAGCACGCGGACCGCCCGCAGCCGATCGAGGAAGGCGCGGAAGACGGCTCCGGGGTTGTCGTCGGGCTTGGTCGCCTTGGTGATCTTGCGCCCGGACAGGACGAGCTCGGTGACCCGGCCCTGCATCGCGGCGTACTCCCGGCGGAGCGGCCGGATGACGACCGGCTCGACGAGCTCCCAGATGGCCGTCCGATCCGTGTAGTGGGCGCCGAGCTGGGCGCGCTGGTCTGGGTCCAGGCCGCGCTCGAAGAGGGTCCCGAAGATGGCCGGCTCGATGAGCGCCCAGTTGAGCCGGCCGACGTCGATGAGGGTGGCGATCTCCGGGCCGGTCAGCTCGAGCACGTCGGCGCTGTCGAACAGGCCGCCGTTGAACCAGGGGACCTCCTCGGTCCCGAACATCCCGCCGCCGTGCGACATCCGGCCGAACAGCTCCGAGAGCGCGCCGCTGAACACGGCGGGGCGGCCCTTCGTCGCCGTGGCCAGCCGGGAGAGGACGCCCTTGGGCAGGAGGCCAGCATCCTCGGCGAAGAGGCAGAACAGGATCCGGTCCAGGAAGTGGGCGACCGTCTGGGGCTCGTGGCTGCGGGCGCGCAGGGCCTGGGCGAGCTCGGCGAACGCCCGCGCCGCCCTCTCGGTGATCTGGGCCGGCTCGAAGGTGGGTCGGAGCTCCTCGGGTGCGGTGAATACCGCGCGCAGGATCGCCAGCGCCTCGGACGGGTCGGGCGCCGCGAGCTGGTCGAGCGTGACGACCCTGGTGACCGGGGCCAGGCCGGTGAAGTTCGTCCGGACCTCGATCCGCTCCATGTCCGAGACGACCAGGAGCGGCGGGTTTTCGAGGGCGTCCTTGTAGCCGACGAGCTGGACGTAGGCGGCTTTGAGGTCCTTGCGCTTGCCCTTGTACTCCCAGGCGAAGAAGCCGCGCTTCCAGACGTCGGCGAAGCCGTCCCCGCCACCGAGCTTCTCGGCACCCTTCTCGAACGCGTACCACGAGCCGCCCGGATCAGCCTGGGTGGGGCCGGGCTCGCCGAGCATCGCGCACAGGTCCAGGAAGTGGGACTGGGCCGATGCCCGCTCGGACGTCTGGACGTCGCGCCACTTCGCGGCGAACTCGGAGGGGGTCATGCGGAGCGACTATCCCTGGGTACGTGCATGTTCGCGAGGATAGCGGTCTGAGGGCCCTGCGGTCAGGGCGCTACAGGTCCCCTTCGACTACTGCCGCGCGATCGGAGGCGGGCATCGCCGCCTGATGCCACGATGCGGACATCGTGCGACGAAGTCGCGCGGATCAGGGGTTGCCGTTACTTGTCGGCTCGGATTCTCCATCCCAGAGCGACCAATCCATCTTCCACCCGGAGGTCCGACGCAGGTACAGATCCCCGGCCAGCGCCAAGCATCCGCCCGTAAGCAGGGCCATCGCGACCCCGTCCGCACCCACCGTGCGTCCGAACGAAAGCCAATCCCAATCGACGGCCGCGACAACAGAGACATAGGTAAGTGCCAGCGGCTTTGAGAAACCCCCACCAAGAACGCCGAACCGCGTCCTGTGGAGCCGATAGCGTTGGAAACGGGTCTCCCAGCCGAGACCCATGAACTCCGGTTCGATGTATCGCCTGAGATACCCGCCCGCGTTGTCAATGCCACGAGTGCAGTGCACGCTCAAGCCCAGCGCGGTGGCGACGACTAACAGGCATGCACCTGCCGCCGGCGTCCCGTTGCCTGTCGAGATCTGCGCAATCACCCCGCCGACGAACGCCAAGGTGAAGCCCAGAGCGACCATGCGAACGTTCTTGAACTCGGATATCTCTTGCCGTAACGACCTGTACTCGGCAAGTATCCAGCCCTGTTTGTCCATCTCGACTCCACACTCGTCGCAGCCCTGGCCCCCTTGAGACTCGCACGATTGCGAATGCGGAACGGCCGGTGAGTACTCACGATCCGCGCATCATGTTGGCGCATTTCCGGTGACCTCGGCGTGGTCAAGTTCGCCCCTCATCCTGCGAGGGTGATCTACTATCAGGCTGCGGCGAGGTGGGTCCTGCTGGTCTGCAAGCGAGCCATGGTCCGCGGCGGCGGCAAATCCGCGACCAGAGCTCAAGGACCGACCTCGCCCGCACTCCAGCGCAGGGACCCGCGCTTGTCAGAAGACTGAAGAGGGCTGGTTCTCGTCATGGACGCTTCTGTCGTCGTCGGTCTGATCATCAGCGTTCTTGCACTCGTGGTCTCGCTGACGACCTACTGGCGAACTGAGCTTCGCGGTCCGCGGACCGCCTGCCTGTCCGTTCCCGGCTCGACGGTCGTCGCGATCGGTCGGGTGGATGATCCATCCCCCCGACTGCTGGTGAATGTCTGGCGGGACCTCCTGTTCACGACCG
>JANMRJ010001052.1:0-1391 GCA_031370985.1 Acidimicrobiales bacterium | reverse complement strand
CCGTAGGCTGAAGCCGCAGCCCTTGGCGGCGCCCATGGCAAGCTGGAGGCCGATGTCGGCCCCGGCGCCGATGAGCGCTCCGACGAGGACCGGCACGCACCACGGGCACATCCCGCTCGGGTCCGTCCCGTTCAGCGGGTTTCCCCCCACGTACCCGTACGCGCTCCCCGTCAGCGCCACCAGCGGGTCCCGTGTGATGAACTGCCCCGTCGCCGGGTCGTAGTAGCGGGCCCGGAGGTAGACGAAGCCGGTCTCGGCGTCGGTGTACTCGCCGGCGAAGCCCAGTGGGCTGGGCGTGCCCGTCGAGGCGGTCGGGCGGCCGTAGGGGTCATAGGTGGTGGTGGCGATCACCGCCCCGGTGGCGTTGGTCAGGCTCCGGGTCGAGCCGAGCTGGTCGTGGTGGTACCAGGTGACGGCACCGTTGCGGTCGATGTGGCTGAGTGGCAGCCCGTCGGGGCCGTAGATGTAGTAGTTGGCCCCGTCGTCGACAAGCATGGGCAGGCCCCCCGAGGTGTCCCAGGTGAAGCTCGACGTCGTGCCGGCCACGGTCTTGGCGGTACGCAGACCCGAGAGGCTGATCGCAGCCGTCGGCAGTAGGCGACCTGCATTGCTGACCATGACAACGAGGTAGCAAAGCACCGTCCAGGTGCACAATGACCCGCCTGCGGCGCATCCGGTCAGACCCCTAGCTCCTTCAGAGCCAGTCGCGCCGCGGCCAAGAGCTCCTCGTCGCCGATGCCGTCGAGGGTCTGGCGCCGCAGTGCTGGGTCCGCGCAGTAGGCGTCCACCTCCTCAAAAAGCGCCTCGAGGATGCCGTGCTCCCGTGCAGCGTGGCCACCCGGGTCGTTCTTAAATACTTGCAGAAAAAGGTCCTCGAACTCCGAGGCCGAAAGCCGCTGGTCGACATACGCCTTGATCAGCGTTCGGTAGGTCCCTTTGGGGATCACAGCGAGCCCCGAGTCAGTACATTCATCAACTGGTCCGGGTTCAACCTCCACCCGCTGATGAACTGCCCGCTCGGCGATCGGATGACGTTTAGGCCGGTCGCGGGATCCACGGCGTGGATAACGCTGTTCCCGCGGTAGGTGCCGGGAATCGTCCTCACACCTGGACTCGTCACGTGTGCCTGAACCGCATCGTCGAAGAGCGCGCCGTTCGCCTTGCTGTAGTTGCCGGCGACGCCGAAGTCACCAGCGTGCTTGAACTTGCTCTGCAGCTGTCCCGTCGAGGTCGTGAGTCGCTGGAAGGCGCCGGGATTGCCGGCTGGACCTATCGCTCGTGGGGCCGTTCGCAGGGCGCTGCGGCCCTGGGTGAGCCCACCGATAACGGCCGAGACGGCCACCTGGGTCCAGTTGACGTTCCGTAGGCTGAAGCCGCAGCCCTTGGCGGCG
>JANMRJ010000761.1:0-12766 GCA_031370985.1 Acidimicrobiales bacterium | reverse complement strand
GAAGTGGGATCCACTGGCGGAGCGGCATGCGCCGGCAGGCCGGACGAAACCAGTCCGAGCGCCACGAGGATCGCAGCGATGGCAGCCCTACTACGAGTTCCGCAGATGAGTCTCACTCTGGCCTTCTTGGCGAGCAACCCCCGACACGTCGGCGACGTACACGGCATACACGCCCACCCAGAATGCCACCGCACAGAGCAGGCTGGCACTGGCGGTCGATATCCCTCTGCTCTGGGCACAGGCGAGGTAAGTCACGAGGAGGGCCACCGCCACGGTCGCCCCACAAACGTGGACGATGTGCCACCTATGCGCGGCCGCCGATGGGGACCGCTGGATCAGGCCAGGATCAGGCCCGCGACAATGGTCGCCGTAAGGAGCAGGAGCGTCACCATCGTTCACACCGCGCCGAAATCACGACGCGTGCCCCCAATCAAGACGCTTCGTCGGGTCGCACGAGCGACACCACGCGACCGGTATCCTGGGCGTCGGTTTCCTCGCGCAGCCGGCGCGCCTGAACGAAGCGGGGGTCTTTCCGGCGGCGCTCGAGGTCGGCCTCAAGTAGCCGTCGGAGGAGGTCCGCCGGCGTGACCCTGGAGAGAAACTGGATCGTAGCCAGGTCCTCCGCCTCAGACTTCGTAACGCGGACGTTGATCTGGACGATTCGGGGATCCACCGAACGAGGCCGCGCCATGAGCGCAGCCTACCGTTATTGGTACAGCGTAGCATTATCCAGAACTGATGTTCGCATGCCGTCGGAATCCAGACGGCTCCACCGCTCCACCGAGCGCGGCGGGGTAGCGTCTTGCGGCGAGCGGGAGGGATGCCTTCGGGCGCCTCTGGGCGGAGCAGCGCATGACCACGCGAGGCAACTACTCGATCCCTGGAGGCGGATGTCATGCGTACCTCCGAGTGCGGCAATGCCGCTTCAAAGCGACCTCTCTCCCGCTCGCCGCTCGAGGACCTGGCCACCGACAGCCCCTGGGTGGCGGCGGTCGAGGCGTTTGCCGCCCGGAGCCCACGCCGGCGGGACCGCATCGACGACTACCAGCGGCTGCTGGGCGCCGGCGACCACCTCCGGATCGGCGCCGACGTGCTCGCCGGCCGCCACCGGCCGGCACCCCCGGTCGAGGGGTGGCTGAATAAGGCCGACGGTCAAAAGAAGCGGATTTTCCAGTACCCGCCGGCCGACGAACTGCTGTTCCGCACGGTGAACCGCCTGCTCCAGCCGGCGGGGGCCGAGGCCGCCTCGCCGTGGTGCCGGTCGTTCCTGCCCGGCGGCGGCGCCCGGACGGCTTTCCGCAGCGTGCTCACCGACCCGGATGTCGCGGCCAAGACCGCCCTCCGCTTCGACATCCGCGACTACTTCAACTCCATCGACATCGACGACCTCCTGGCCCGCCTGCCCGAGCCGTTCGCCGGCGGGCCGGTGCGGGCGTTGCTCGACGCCGCCCTGCTCGACGCGCGGGTCGTCCGGGCCGGCGCCGTGATCGATGGCGGCCGGAAGGGCGTCATGGCCGGCACCCCGCTGGCCCCGCTCCTCGCCACCCTCTACCTGCGCGAGCTCGACGCCGAGGTGGCCGGCGCCGGCGCCACCTACGCCCGCTACAGCGACGACATCGTGGCTCTGGTCCCGCCTGGCGACGCGGCCGGCGTCGAGGGGCTGGTCCGCCAGCGGGTGGCCGAGCGGGGCCTGGTGGTCAACGAGTCGAAGTCGTCGGTGGCCCCGCCCGGCCAGCCCTGGGACTATCTCGGCTTCCGCTACGCCGCCGGCGTGATCGGCCTGGCGCGCCCATCACCGAGCGCAAGCTGAAGGCCCGCTCAACCCGGCTGGCCCGCAGCCTGCTCCGCTGGCGGGAGCGGGCCGGCGTAGGGATGGATCGGGTGCTGGCCGACCGGGCGCTGGCCGCCTTCCTGCGCAAGACCAACCGCCGGCTCTACGGCGTGCCCGGCGAGCGCAGCGACTTCTCGTGGGCGACGTGGTTCCTGCCCATGCTCCACGGCCCGGCCGGGCTCGCCGCCCTCGACGAGCACATGCGGCGTGAGGCCCGCTACGTGGCGACGGGCCGGCGGACGGCGCGCACCCGGCGGACAGTGCCCTACGACACGCTGGCCGACGCCGGCCATCTGCCCCTCGTCACCGCGTTCTGGGCCGTCCACCAGGGACCGGGCGCCTACGAGGACCTGGTGGCGCGGCGGGCCCGCCTGGGCTGAGGCGTGCTCAGTCCGACGAGAGCTGCGCGACCACGGCGTGAATTAGGTCGGAGCGGGCCGAGTCGTCGATCCCCGCCGTCTCCAGAACGACCCGCCGATCGCCTTCGACGAGGAACACCAGCGCCGTCCCGCCCGAGAGCGAGGCCTGGGACGCGCCGGCCACGGCCGTCACGACCGACGCCCCGCCCGGCGGGGCCCACGCCTGCTGCTCGGGGTAGAGCTGGTAGAAGAGGCCGACGGACCGCTCGCCGGCGGTCCACCGCCGGCCCATGCCAAAGGGCTCGTCGACGATCTCGCTGCGGGTGGTGTGCGGCACGCCGACCCGCTCGCGATCGGCGATGGGCAGGATCGCCGCCGGGTCGGTGAGGCCCTGCTCCCGCCACCCCGGCCGCCCGAGCATCCCAGCCACGTAGGACGTGCCCACACGGGGATCGGCAGCCGGCGCCGGCGCCGCGCCCCTCCGGCGCTCTGGGCGGAGCGGGCCCGAGCCTCGCTCAGCGCGCCCTCCGCTGCTTCCCTGGCCTGGTCGGCCACGCCCCTGGCCTGCTCGGCCAGCTTCTTCGCCTTGTCGAGGAAACCCACGGACGGAAAGGTAGTAGCCGTGACCACCGGCTGCCGCCGGCGCTATGGTCGGACTTGTGCAAGGCGGTGTCGGGGTGGCTCGGCGGGCAGCCGCGCCCGGCCTGGCCCTGCTCGTGGCGTTCATGACGTGGCGCGACATCAACTTCCGGCCCGTCGACAGCCTTGACCCCTCGTGGCAGGCCGCCCTCCACATGGCCGCCCACCGCCACTTGGACCCGCTGGTGTTCACCTACGGGCCGCTCGGCTTCGTCGCCCAGGGGGTGGGCTATTACCCGTGGACGACGTTCCTGAGCGCCGTCTACATCTGCGCGGTGACGACGGCACTGGCCGCCGCCCTTCTCAGCGCCCTGCGCCGGACGATCGGCCTGCCGGCGGCTGCCGTCGCCGCCTTCGTCCTGGTCAGCGCCATCCGGGCCCTGGGAGTGACCGACATGGTCGTCGTCGCCGTGGTCGTGACCGCCTTCGGTTTGCTCAGGGGAGACCAGTCGGAACGGGCACAGCGGGTGCTTGTCGTCGCCGGCGGGGCAGTGGCGGGGGTCCATCTGTTGGTAAAGTTCAACACCGGCGTGACCGCCTTTGCGGTGGGTGCGACCGCCGCATGGTTCGTGGGCCGTCGGGGATGGCGCTCGGAGGCCACGTTCATCGCCACCGCCCTGGGGTCGTTGGTCGCCGGCTGGATACTGTCCGGCAACGGCCTCGGCCAGCTCGTCGGGTTCTTCGCCCGGTCGGCCCAGATCGCATCGGGGTACTCGGCGTCGATGGGCATCGAGACGATGGGCCGGGGCAGCTACTACGCATTCGCGGCCGTCGTCGCCGCCGTGCTCGTCGCCCTGGCCTGGGGCGTCAGCCGGGGTTGGCCGCGGGACAGCCGACTGGCGCTCGGGCTGGTGGGCGTCATCTGGTTCTACGGGGCGTTCAAACTGGGCTTCGTCCGCCACGACGGCCACGACATCGCCTTCTTCGGCGAGACGCTGGCCGTTGGAGCCACGCTGGCCGCCGGCACCGCGGCGGGGGGCACCGGCGCGTGGCGATGGGTGCGAAAGGTGATGGGGGTCGCCGGCACCGTCGTCCTCCTCGTGGCCCTGCTCGCGGTCAGCGACCTGGATATCCCGACGATCGTCAACCCCCTGCCGGGGCTGGCCCGGGCCGGCGCCGACCTCCCGATCCTGGCGTCCAGGGCCAGCATGGACCGCGAGATGGCCAAGAGCCGGTCCAACCTGGCCCGGAGGTACTACAAGCTGTCGCCGGCCATCCTGGGCGCCCTCCGGGGCCGCACCGTCCATGTCCACCCGTGGGAGGCCGGCATCGCCTGGGCCTACCCGGAGATGCGGTGGCGCCCGCTACCGGTGTTCCAGGAGTACTCCGCCTACACCGCGGAGCTCGACCAGCTCAACGCCGACTTCCTCAACGGCCCCCGGGCGCCCGAGCGGATCCTCACCCAGGAGCTATCCATCGACCGGCGGAATGTGGACTGGGAATCGCCGGCGGCCATGGTCGCCATGGTCTGCCGCTACCGCCAGGTGGTGGCCGAGGCCAAGTGGCAGGTGCTCGAACGGGTCCCCAATCGGTGCGGGCCATCGCAGACGCTGGCGGTGGTCAAGGCCCAGGTCGGCGACAACGTGAAGGTACCCGAGACGCCGGGACGCGAAGTGCTTGTCCTGGCCAAGATCTCCGGGCTCGACAACTCCATCCTCTACGGCCTGCGCTCTACGTTGTGGCGGGCGCCGGAGGTCTACGTGAGCCTCAACGGCCCACGCCGCTACCGCATCGTGCCGGGCACCGCTGCGAACGGGCTCATCGTCCGGTCGCCGGACCGCCTGGGGTTCTCTCAACCCTTCAAGACGGAGTCGGCCACGTTTCTCCGGGTCAACCAGCAGGAGGGCTTCGGCCTCACCTCACACCTCAGCATCGAGTTCGTCGTCATCCCCGTGCTGAACTGAGCCGTACGATGGCCCCGGTGCGACGAGTACTGGCCCGCGGGCCGGACCATCGATTCCCGGACCGAGCTAGCGAGCGCCGGCGGTAGCTACAGGTAGGTGCCGGGGCGGGCGCCGGCGTCGCCCACCTCGGGTGCGCCGGGGGGCAGGCCGGGGCGGCGCATCTGCTGGAGCTGGGCCTGGGCCGCCATCTGCTGGGAGAAAATGGCGGCCTGGATGCCGTGGAACAGGCCCTCCAGCCAGCCGACGAGCTGGGCCTGGGCCACCCGCAGCTCGGAGTCGCTGGGGGTCTCGGCCGAGAAGGGCGAGCTGAGCCGCGCCAGCTCGTCGCGGAGGTCGCCGGAGAGGCCCTCGGCCAGCTCGCGCACCGATGTCTCGTAGATATCCCGCAGGCGGGCGCGGCCGGCGTCGTCGAGGGGCGCCCGGCGCACCTCCTCGAGAAGCTCCTTGGTCATCGACCCGATGCGCAGCACCTTGGCCGGCGAGGCCACCGATTCGGTCGCCTCCTCCGCCGCCGGCGCCGGCTCGGCCGTCACCACGACGGCCGGCGAGCTATCGACCGGGGTCGGGACCGGGTTCGGAAGGAGCGGGATCTGGTCGGACATGGGGGGCGATCCTTCCCGATTTCAGCGCCGACTGGCCAGCAGGGGTACCAGCATCTCCGCGGCGGTGAGCGACCCGTGGCGGCAGCGCATCCACTGCTCACCCGGATAGGCGGGGTCGAGCACGGCGATCGGCTCCCGGGGGGCGATCACGACATCGCCCAGGCGGTCGGCCACGTGGGGTTCCAGTGCGCCCCCGAACCACCCCTCGGCGACGGCCTCGTCGCGGGTGCGAATCCAGGCCACGTCGTCGTAGTGGCGATGGGCGGCGTCGGCTAGGCGGTCGAGGGCGCCGGGACGGGCGTGGAGCCACCGGAACCGGCCCTCCCCGGAGAGCATCGTCGTGAGATCGGCGACCTCGGGGTCGAGGGCTATGACGTTGTCGCCCACGTCAACCTGGCCGTGGTCGGAGACAACCATCAGCACGGCGCCGGCGGGCAGGACGTCGATCAGGTCACCCACCAGGCGGTCGGCGGCAACCAGCTCGGCGTCGTAGGTGGGACCGAAGCCGAACTCATGCGCCACCTTGTCGACCCCGTCGTAGTAGGCGTAAACGAAACGCTCGCCGTCGCCGAGCAGGGCCCCCACGGTCGCCACGATGGTCGAGGGCATGCGCCAGCCGTACATCCGGGCGCCGGCCATGTGGGCCCGGGTGAAGCCCGACTCGGTGAGGGCGGCCCGGGTGATGACCGGCGCCTTGGAGGCCCCGAACGACGGCAGCGGCTGGAACTCCTCGGGCGGGATGGCGGCTCGGGCGTCGTCGTCGCCAGTCTTCCAGCGCAGGACGTTCAGGACCCGGTCGCCGTGGACCCGGAGGCGGTACCCGATCACGCCGTGGGTGGCCGGCGGGGCGCCGACGGTGATGGAGGTGAGGGCGGCGGCGGTGGTCGAGGGGGCCACGGTGGTGATCGGCCCGCCGGCCATGGCGTTCATCGTCGGCGCCAGGCCGGGCCGCTCCTTCAACTGGGCCCACCCGAGGCCGTCGAGCACGAGCAGGACCACCTGGGCGGCGCCGACGACCGGCCGTGGCAGCCACGAGGGGGCCGGCGTGGGGGCGGCGTAGCGACCCCGGCCGACTGCGGCGGCAACCACCTGGTCGATGCACGCCCCGCCGTAGTCCGGCACCGTCGGCTGGTTGCTCTCCCCCATCCGACCGCTCAACCTAGCGCCACGTCGGGCCGCTCCACCCGCAGGGCTCGCCACCGCCGTACAGTGGAGGGCGTGAAGGTGTCCACAAGAGGTGACTACGCGAGCCGGGCACTGCTCTCCCTGGCCCTCCATGCCGACGGCGCCCGGCCCACGTCGGTGCGTGACATCGCCGAGCGCACTGGCCTGCCCCAGCCCTATCTCGAGCAGATCCTGCTGGCGCTCAAAGGCGCCGGCCTGGTCCGCTCCAAGCGGGGCGTCGGCGGTGGCTACGTACTGGCCCGCCCGCCGGCCGACCTCACCCTGAGCCAAATCGTCAGCGCGGTCGACGGCCCCATCGTTGCCGGCGACTTCGGGGAGCCCCACCAGAACGGGGCGTGCAGCCACGAGGGCCAGTGCGTGCTGCTGTCGGTGTGGGCCGATGTCGGCGAGCACATGCGCCAACACCTCGACTCCTTCACCCTGGCCGACATGGTGTCACGATCCCGGGGCCAAGGCCCGAGCGGCCTCCTGAGCGCGGAACAGAGCCCGAGCGGCCTCCTGGGCGGGGAACAGAGCCCGAGCGGCCTCCTGAGCGGGGAGCAGAGCCCGAGCGGCCCGGCACCGGCGCCGCTGGTCGACGCCGTTCTGGTCGACGCCGTTCTGGTCGAGGAGTCGGTCGACGTGCGCCTCGGCCAGACCGTCTCCACCTGACATCGGCGGGCCGGCGCACCACCGGGCAACTGCTTCACATCGCAAGCGACTGGCGGTGGCTACCGTCCGCGCGGTGGGGATCGCGATGGAGTTGGTACCGTCCGCGCTCGCAGTGAGCCCTGGGCGCCTGGGGAGCATGAAGGTCCATCTGACGAACAGCGGGCCCGCGGCCTGCGATGTGGCGGTGGAGGTGCCGTCCGCCGAGCGGGACTGGTCGTGGGTGCACCCCGAGTCCTGCTCGGTCATGCCCGGCGAGGAGGTGGTGGTGTCGGTCTACTTCAAGCCGCGCGAGGGGCCACACCCCACGGCGGGGCCCCACGCCGTCGACATCGTCGCTCGCACTCCCGGGGAGCCGGCGCCCGCGGCCCAGGGCCGGGGTACGGTCGATGTCGGGCCGTTCGTCGATGCAGCCGGCGCCCTCGACCCGCACGTCGCCTACGACCAGCACGGTCACGACTACACGTTCCTGCTCGAGAACCGGGGCAACGTCGGGGTGACGGCAACCCTGGGCACCGACGACCCCTCCGGCGACCTCGACCTGAGCGTACAGCCCACCCGCCTGAGCGCCGGCCCCGGCGAGCAGGCGAGCGCCACGGTCACGGTCAGGGCCCGCAAGAAGCTCAAGAAGGGCGAGCACACCTACCGGGTGTGCGTGCTGGCGCACGTGGAGGGCGGCTCAGAACTCAGAATTGAGGGCGCGTTCCGCCAGCAGGGCGTGAAGGGGAAATAGGTCTTGAGGAGGGCGCATCACCGTAGCGGGACAAGCACGGCCTCCAGGTCGGCGGGGAGGGGGGAGGAGAACTGGCGGCGCTCGCCCGTGGTCGGATGGTCGAACGCGAGCTGGGCCGCGTGCAGGAACGGTCGGGCGACGGGCACGGCCAAGCGGGCGCCGCCGTAGCGGGCGTCACCGACCACAGGATGGCCGATGGCCGTCAGGTGCACGCGCACCTGGTGGGTGCGACCGGTCTCGAGCTTGCACTCCACGAGGGTGGCCTCGGCCGGCTCGGTGAACCGGCTGAGCACGCGGTAGTGGGTGCGGGCCGGCCGGCCGCCGGCCACGACCGCCATCCGGGTGCGATCGGTGGAGCGCCGGCCGACCGGTGCGTCGACCACGCCGGCATCGGTCTCGATGCAGCCCACGGCCAGGGCCAGGTACCGGCGGTCGACAGTGCGGGCCGCCAACTGGGCCGCCAGGGACCCGTACGCGGCCGGCGAGCGGGCCACGACGAGAATGCCCGATGTCCCCTTGTCGAGGCGGTGGACGATGCCCGGCCGGTCGGGGTCGCCCGTGGCGGCCATGTCGGGGAACCGGCCCAGGAGGGCCTGTACCAGCGTGCCGGTGGACCGGCCGGCGCCGGGGTGCACGACCAGGCCGGCGGGCTTGTCGATGACGATGACATCGTCGTCGACGTAGACAAGCGCCAGGTCGTCGCCGCCGACTTCGCCGGCCAGGGCGACGGCAGCCCGGGCCGCCGGCAGGTCGACCTCGAGTTCCTGGCCGGCGACCACCCGGCGGGCGCGGACGGCGATGGGCTGCCCGCCGAGGCGGACGGCGCCCGACGCGATCAGCTGGGTGGCCTCGGACCGGGCCAGGTCCCAGATCAGGCAGATGACGCGGTCGAGCCGCTCGCCGTCGAGTGTCGGCGGGATCGGCACGCGCTCAGTGCTCATCGGTAGCCTCGGACCGGGACCAGCTGGCGACCAGCAGGACGATGCAGCCGCAGGTGATGGCGGCGTCGGCCAGGTTGAAGACCGGCCAGAACCCGACATCGACGAAGTCCACCACCGCCCCGCGAAGGAAGCCGGGCGACCGGAAGACGCGGTCACCGACGTTGCCGAACGCCCCTCCGAGGATGAGCCCAAGCGGGACCGCCAGGCTTACCCTTGCGCTCGCCGAGCCGACAGTGACCATGACCACGACCAGGATCAGGGCGGCGACGGCCAGGAACGCCACGTTGGCGCCACCGAGGCCGAAGGCGCCGGCCTTGTTGTGGACCAACGCGAACCGGACGGGCCCGAACAGGTCGACAGGCCCGTCGGCCAGGGCGGTCATCGCCCACTGCTTGGTCAGCGCGTCACCGATGAGGACGACGACTGCGACCGCGGCAACCAGACCGGTCCGGCGCCGGGGTCCTGACTGGGTTTGGGGCGGCCGGCCCGTGTCCCCGCTCAGGGGGCCGCTCGGGCCCTCGTCACGGGGTCGGCCGTCGGTGTCAGCGACGGGACAACCCACCGCTCTTGCAGGCCACGCAGAGAGCGGCATACGGGAGGGCCTTGAGGCGAGCCTTGGGGATGGGGTTGCCGCAGCGCTCGCAGATGCCATAGGTGCCGGCGTCGAGCTTGGCCAGGGCGCGGTCGATCTCGTCGACCGCGTTGCGGGCCTGGGCGCTGAGCAGCAGGTCGCGCTCGCGCTCGACGCCCAGCGTGTCGCCCTCACCCGACTCCTCGTCGAACTGGACGTCGCCGGGCCCCATGTCCTCGGCGAGCTGCTCGGCCTCAAGCCGCAGGGACTCGGCCTGCTCGACATAGCTGGCCCGCTCGAAGACCAGCTCCGCCCGCTGTTCGGTGAGGAAGCGGTCGGCCGCGGGCGCGTGGTCAGTGTCCTTTGCCTGGGCCGTGACCCGCTCCGACTTCTCGCCCGGTACTTTCGTCGTTTTCGGCATCACACAAGACGCTCCTGGAGCGCGATGAGATGAGGAGTCTACCAGCCAGCCGATTTGTACAACCGAAGAGGTGCTCAGACGCCGGGTCGGGGCTGGCGGGCCTCCGGGCCGGTGTTGGCGCTGGAGCCAGGCCGGATGCCGCCGGCGGCCACCCGCTCGAGCTGGGCACGGAAAGCGTCAAGGTCGACGCCGGTCAGCTTGAACTGCTTGGCCCGGCTGCCCTCGCCGCCCACGAGGGAGACCTCGGCCCGCTTGCAGCCGAAGGTCTCCGCCAGCAGGTCGGCGCAGGCCTCGTTGGCCTTCCCGCCGACGGGCGGCGCGCCGATTCGCACCTTGAGCGCCGCCCCGTGGCGGCCGACGACCGCCGAGCGCCCAGCCCCGGGCTGCACGTGGACATGGAGGACCACGGCGTCGTCGCCGTCGGTGCGGAAAAGGTCGTCGATGTGCGACGTGGGCATCCGCCGACCCTACTGGCAACCGGGCCGGCAGCCCCCAGCGCCTGCGAACTGAGGTTACGCAGTGCACTATGTCGCACTGAGCGTCACCAGTTCGCGGGGCAGGGGGCGCTGGGGACCCGCTGACCCAGTGCTCCGGTCAGCCCGGCGCCGGCCCATCGGGCAGGCACCCGGCCTCCCGGTCGAGCAGGCGGAGGCCCTGGCGGTCGCCGCGGCGGCAGTCGTCGGTGGTGTGGCGGTCTGTTCGGTGGTGTCGGGGAACATGAGTTGGTCACGGTCCTTGGTATCGCCGAGGCCCATGACGTGGGCCAGCTCGTGGAGGATCACCCGGCCCCCTCGTGACGCCCTCGCCCGAGCCGCCGCCCCCGCGTTCATGATCCAGTGCACCGGCTGGCAGGGGTCGAACCGGACCGGGCTGCACCCGTCGGGCTTCACCTGATGGATCAGGCGCTTTCGAATCAATCTCAAACGACTTCGCCTTTAACTGAGGCTAACTCCCGCCCGGCCACCAGGCCCGCCAGCCCGGCCACGAGGATTGCGCTGCGGCCCGCCGATGATGCCGCCACCCCGATCATCTAGCAGCTAGCGTGGCGCTCAACACCCTTGGCCGAACCCGCCGCTCACTTGCCCGGTCCCGCCTCACCCACCCCAGGCACGTGCCCGGCGGGATGGCGGAGGTCGGCGGCCAACTTGGCTGAGACCACTACAACGGCCAACCACAGGATCCCCAACGCCCAGCCGCCAAGGACGTCGGTCATCCAGTGCACGCCGAGGATCAGGCGCGAAAGCCCTATGGCAACCGTGACCGCTATCGCGGCGGCCACCGTCGCGACCCTGGCCCGCCACGAGGACACGAAAACGAAGGCGGTGATGGCCAGCGCCAGATAGGTGGCGGCGCTCGATGTGGAGTGGCCAGAGGGAAAGGAGTACCCCGACACCGAGCTCAACATCGCATTGGCCGGCGGGCGGGGGCGCTGGATGGCCAGCTTGATCGAAGCATTGATCGCGGCCGACCCGGCCAGAGCTAGGGGGGCCAGAGTCAGGTCGCGCAGCCGCCCCGTCCGCCGCCAGGCCATGACGCCCCCGACCAGGGCCAGGGGTACGAGTACGCCGGGGCTGCCCAGGAACGTGACGAGGCGCGAGACGCTGGCCAGCGTCGCGGTCCGATGGGCCAGGAAGAAGCGGTACACCGAGCCGTCGACGCTGGCTAGCTCGTCACGGGCGACGACATCTTGCAGCACCGCCCCGAATGCCCAACCCACCACGGCCAGCGCGGCCAGCCCGGCGGTGAGAGACAGCCCGAAGGCCCCGCCCGGCTGGACGCGCCGGGCGGCGAATCCCAGCTGGGTCTCGAAGCGAGTCCGGAGCTTCCCTACCGTCGGCCGTTCGGCCTGGCGCCTGGCCCAGGCGCGCACAGCCTGCTCACGGCGGGCCACCGCCCGAGTCGCGACCACCAGAACCACGACCACGACGGCCACCACCAACAGGAGCGCGCTGGCCCGGCCCACCCAGCGCGACACCTGATGGTAGGAGCCTCCCGCCAGATAGCCGAGGAGCACGAAGCCGGGAGCCCACACCAACCCGCCTGCTGCGTTCCATGGCAGGAAGGTGCGATAGGGCATCCGTGACAGCCCGGCGATGGTCGGCACCATGGCCCGCAGGACCCCGACGAAGCGGCCGAAGAACACCGCCCGCCCGCCCTTGGCGGCCAGGTAGGCATCGGCCCGCTCCCATCGGCTCTCCCCCACCCAGCGGCCCAGGCGGCTGTGGCGCAGCCGGGGGCCGAGGTGGCGGCCGATCTCATAACCGACGGAGTCGCCGATCACCGCCCCTACGGCGCCGACGGCCATCATCAGCGCCAGGCTGGCCCGGCCCTGGTAGGCCAGGAAGCCGCCCACCAGCAGCGCGGTCTCCCCCGGGATGACCAGCCCCACGAAGGCGGAGGCCTCCAGCAGGGTCAGCAGGCCCACCACCACATAGCCCCAGGGCTCGGCCAGACGGGTGAGGGTGTCGATGATGCTGGCGATCATGGGTCCATCCTCCGCACTGGGAGACCGGACATCCCGGGAACCGCCTCGGGCGGCCCCCGCCCGACTCCGTTCGGAGAGCCTGCCACGGTGAAGCTGAGGGCCCGCTGAGAGTCTCCTCTGCCCACCCGCCGTTCCTCAGCGGCGCTTCAGGCCGACAAGCGCATCCTGGCTCCAACCCCAAACGAAAGGAAAGCCGATGCAACCCCTGACCAAACGCCGGAAGTTCATCGCCGGCGGCGTGGCCGTCCTCACCCTCGGCCTGGGAGGCACCGGGATCGCCATCGCCCAGTCCGGCGGTGACGGCAAGGTCGCCTACACCAGTTCTGTCACCGCCCCGGACTCCGGCACCGAGAGCGAGGGCAACGACGCCGCTCTCGCCGCCCTGGCCAAGATCACCCCCGATCAGGCCAAGGCGGCCGCTCTCGCCGCCGTCGGAGGCACCGCCGG
>JANMRJ010000759.1:0-1813 GCA_031370985.1 Acidimicrobiales bacterium | reverse complement strand
GGAAATTTCGCCATCATTTCCCAGAAGCCACGGTCGTCGCCTCGGGCTGCTCCTCGTCGCCCACCCAGCGCATCGGGAGGCGACGATGAACCCCGAGCGTGAGGAGCGGGTCTACCGCTTCGACCCAGCCGACACGTCGGGGGTGTTCCTCGGGCTCGGCCTCATGCAGTGCGGGATGATCGGCGGCGGCCTCGTCCTGTCCGTCACGGCCCTCACCCAGGGCATCCCTCTTCTCCTGGCAGCCCTGCCGGCACTCGCTGGCGTCGCTGCCAGCTTCGCCCGCTTCGGTGGGTACGCCCTCTGGCAGTGGTTGCCGGTGCTCGGCGGCTGGCTCTGGATGCGCTTCGGCCGCGGTCGCCGCTGGTTGGCACCGCTCCCGCTGGTGCCCGACGCCAACGGGAGCCCGACTCCGTTGCCGCCCTGCCTCGCCGGCGTCTCGATCGTCGACGTCCCCTGGCGCGGCCGCCAGCGTCTCGGGGCGGTGCGCGACGACCAAGAGCACACCCTCACCGCCGCCGTGCGAGTGGCCGGGCCGCAGTTCGTCGTCCAGTCCCGGGCCGACCAGGAGCGCCTGCTGGCGGGCTGGGGCGACATCCTCAACCAGTTCGCCGTCGACCGCGGCCCCGTCACCCACCTGGCCTGGTCCGACATGGCGTCGCCGTCGGGGCTGGAGCAGCACCGGACATGGCTCGCTGGTGTCAAGGGCGGCGAGCCCCACTCCGCCGCCGAGGCCAGCTACGACGAGCTGTTGGCCGGAGCGACGGGCACGGCCACCGCCCACGACGTGATCGTCACCATGACCGTGAGCCGTGACCGCCTTGGGCAACGGCGCGGGGTGACGGTCGACCCGGAGCTGCAACTGGCCCGGGTCCTGGCATCCTCCATGGAGGCGCTGCTTCGTGGTGCTCGTAGCGCGGGGCTGACCGCCAGCGACCCGCTCACGGCCCCCGAGCTGCAGCGTGTCCTTCGCACCCGCTTCGACCCGGCCGCAGCTCGCCCCAGCGTGGCCGGCGGTCGCCTGGTGGAGCGGCTCGGCCTGGTGACCGCGGCCAACGCCGGTCCCATGGCCGTCGAGTCCTCGTGGCGCCACGTTCGGGTGGACGGCGCCTTCCACCGGACCTACAGATCGCCTGTTGGCCGCGACTTCCCGTGGCAGCCGCATGGCTGGAGCCGTTCCTGGCCGGCAGTGGGGTGACCCGGACGATGACGGTGGTGTTCTGTCCCGTCTCGGCCTACCACTCCCGCCGACGGATCGAGCGTGACTTCGTCAAGCTCGAGTCCGACGCCGCCACCAAGGAGGACAAGGGTCGCCGGGTCGACGCTCGCCACCGCCGGGCGACCCAGTCCCTCCTCGAACGGGAGCAGGAACTCGTCGCCGGCTTCGCCGAGATGGGCTACGCCGCGCTGGTCAGCGTCTGCGCCCGCAGCGAAGCGGAGCTCGAAGAGCACGCCGAGATCGTGGAGCAGCTCGCCCGGGAGGCCGGGATGGAGCTGCGCTGCCTCGACGCTCGCCAGGACCTGGCCTGGGCTGCCGCCCTGCCGCTGGGCCTCGCCCCCCGCAGCCTCTTGAGCTGAAGGAGCCCCCTTGTCCCGAGCCACCCTGCGCTGCTCGTTCCACCGCGGCACCACCGCCCACGTTGCCAGCCTCTATCCCTTCTCCGTCCAGGCCAGCTCGGGTCACCAGGGCGCCTACGTGGGCCTCGACCTGCTGGCCGGCGGGGGCGAGTTCTGCTGGGACCCCTCCGAGGCCTACGCCTCCGGAGCGGTGACCTACACGAACTGCTGGTTCCTGGGCGAGCCCGGCTACGGGAAG
>JANMRJ010001011.1:0-1651 GCA_031370985.1 Acidimicrobiales bacterium | reverse complement strand
CCGCGCAGCGCTGCTACGAGGAGCACAAGGTGCTCACCTATCCGCGCACGAGCTCGCGCTACCTGACGAGCGACATGATCGCCGAGCTGAAGCCGATCGCGGGCCACGTCGGCGGCGCGTCGCGTGAGTACCAGGCCGCGGCGGCGTACGTGCAGGGCCTCGACATGCTGCCGCTCGGGCGCGTCGTCGCCGACGACAAGGTCGGCGACCACCACGCGATCATCCCGTCGAACTCGACGCACAACCTCGACAAGCTCTCCGACGACGACCGGCGCATCTACGACCTCGTCGCGCGGCGCTTCCTCGCGGTCTTCCATCCCGAGGCCGTGTTCGAGAACACGAAGGTCGAGACGACCGTCGGGGGCCACATCTTCCGCACGTCCGGCAAGGTCCTGCTCGTGCCGGGCTGGCGCGGGGTCTACGGCGAGCTCGCCGAGAGCTCGAGCGCCGTCGAGGACGACGCCGGGCGCGACCAGCAGCTGCCCAGGCTCGACCTGCACGAGCACGTCGAGACGCGCGACGTCAGCGCCGCCGAGAAGGAGACCCAGCCGCCGCGGCGCTACTCCGACGCGTCGCTGCTGGGCGCGATGGAGACCGCCGGCCGGCTCGTCGACGACGACGAGATGCGCGAGGCGATGAAGGAGTCGGGGATCGGCACGCCGGCGACGCGCGCGTCGATCATCGAGCGGCTCATCGACGTCGGCTACGTCGAGCGCGACGCGCGTTCGCTCGTCGCCACGGAGAAGGGACTGAACGTCATCCGCCTGCTCGGCGAGCACCCGCTGACGTCGCCCTCGCTGACCGGCGACTGGGAGCAGCGGCTGGGCAAGATCGAGCGCGGCGAGGAGCCCCGCGCCCGCTTCATGGCCGACATCAAGGGCTTCGCGGAGTCGACGGTCGCCGATCTCGACGCGAAGTTGAAGGACGTTCGCATCCCGCGGGCGAACCTCGGGCCGTGCCCCTTCTGCGGCCACGACATCGTCGAGAACCGCAAGGGCTTCTCGTGCTGGTCGCGCGAGGACCCGGGCTGCGGCTTCGTCATCTGGAAGTCCAAGGCCGGCAAGACGCTGCCGATGGCCGTTGCGAAGGAGCTCATCGCGACCGGGCGCACCGCGAAGCCGGTGACGGGCTTCAAGGGCCGCAGCGGTCGGTCGTTCCGTGCGAAGCTGGCGCTCCAGCAGAGCGAGGAGGGCAAGTGGCGGGTGGAGTTCGATGAAGCATGGGCGCGGGAGGGGGCCGCAGCAGCACCTGACCCTGCTGACGTCGCGGCCGAGCCGACCGAGCAGGTCACGGCTGCGGTCGCCAAGGCCGAAGCCGCCGCCTAGGGCCCACGCAGAAATTACTGCCGCGTTTGGTGCCGTCTCGCGGCGCCAGACGGCCGCCCGCCGACCCCGCAATACCACCAGTGTTCCTGGGTCGACGGTCGACCGTCTGGCATCCACGATCCTGGCCCCAAACACGGCACTAATTCCTACGTGGACCCCTAGCAGCGGACGGGGGACGTGAGCGGCGGGCGCCACCGCCGGCGACTGTCGCCGGTCGCGCTGGCCGTCGGGTTCGTGCTGCTGCTCGTCGGGCTGACAGCCGCGGGCATGCTGGTGAGCAGCATGTCCTCGGCGGTGAAGGAGGGCGCCATCACCGGCAGTGGTGC
>JANMRJ010000079.1:0-1019 GCA_031370985.1 Acidimicrobiales bacterium | reverse complement strand
GTCTTGGTCGTTCGGGGGGACGAGCTCGACGCAAAGGTCATTCGGGCGGATGCTGCCCGCTTCCGCCGTCGCTTCCCAGGTGGGGTCGGTATGGAGGCTCGGCCTTCGTGGCCACGGACGATGACGAGATCGATGCCCTCTGCGAAACCAAGCTGCGGGCATGGTCGACAGTCGCCGTCTTCGCGCGCGCAGAACTCGAGAGGGCGGGTATCGAGGTCGTGCCCACGTTCCGGGTCCCCCACGTGACGCTTGCGGATCCGAGCCTGGACGCGCTGACGGAGAGGCTCTTGCTGTGCGACCATCGCCTTGTTGTGAACCCCTACCATGAACCTGAAATCGGACCACTGGAGAGTCAATGAGCGGGAGCGGTGTCGACCTTGAGCTCGACCTCAACTCCGAGGACGACACGGGCCTCCCGTGGGGGTTCGTCGACGAGGCGGAAGACCCGTCGCGGATCCGCGAGGGCGCCTGGATCGTCGTTGGGTCCGGCAGCGCCCGCGCTGTGGCCCAGGTCGCTGACATCGATGGAGAGATCGTCCATGTCCGGCCCCTGCCTGGTCCCGTGAGCCGCCACCGGCACCTGCTGGGCCACGACGTCGCCTGACAGCGACCAGTCGGGCCCGGGATCGACACACAGCGCCAAACTTGCGATATCCGGTGAATCGGCCAGACGTGCCGCGACCCCGCGGGTATCGTCTACTGGAGCGCAGCTCACACGCGATAGCGGAGCCCCTGTAGCTCAGTGGGCAGAGCGGCTGCCTTCTAAGCCAAACGGGCTGAGCGGTGTGCTGACCTGCATCTACGCAGCTCAGAGGCGAGCGAACACTGCATAGTTATCCGCTGAACTCAAGGGCTACTGAAGGCGCCGAAGCCTGAGGGGACGGACCTCTGCGATCCGCTCGTAGTCACCGTCTACGTGGACTACGCCCAGACCGTGATGAAGCGCCGTCTCGGCGATCAACAGGTCGGGAATGGGGGTCCGGTGCCACATCCCATGATGATGGGCGAGATCCCGTTGG
>JANMRJ010000898.1:0-2195 GCA_031370985.1 Acidimicrobiales bacterium | reverse complement strand
TTCCTGCCGGCGTCGCTGGTGGAGCTCCGCCGGGTGCGCGACCTGCTGCCCTACGTCGGCCGCACCCTCGAGGCCAAGATCATCGAGCTCGACAAGCACCGCAACAACGTGGTGCTGTCCCGCCGGGCGTGGCTGGAGGAGACCCAGAAGGAGCAGCGCGAGGACTTCCTCGAGAACCTCAAGCCGGGCGAGGTCCGCAAGGGTGTCGTCTCCTCCGTGGTCAACTTCGGTGCTTTCGTCGACCTGGGCGGCATGGACGGCCTCGTCCACGTCTCCGAGCTGTCCTGGAAGCACGTCGACCACCCCGCCTCGGTCGTCCAGGTGGGCGACGAGATCGAGGTGCAGGTGCTCGAGGTCGACCTCGACCGCGAGCGGATCAGCTTGTCCCTCAAGGCCACCCAGCAGGACCCCTGGCAGGAGTTCGCCAACAACCATCGTGTCGGCGAGCTGGTCTACGGCCGGGTCACCAAGCTGGTGCCCTTCGGCGCCTTCGTGCAGGTCGGCGAGGGCATCGAGGGCCTGGTCCACATCTCGGAGATGGCCGCCCACCACGTCGACCTTCCCGAGCAAGTGGTCACCCCCGGCGAGGAGCTGTGGGTCAAGATCATCGACCTCGACCTCCAGCGCCGGCGGATCAGCCTCTCGATCAAGCAGGCCGCCGAGGGTGGTGTCGTGGCCGCCGAGTACCAGGAAGCTTTCGGCGAGCACGCCTACGACGACCAGGGCAACTACATCGGTGAGTATGCCAGCGGGGACTTCGGGCCAAACGTCGACTTCACGCCGGAGACCGAGGCGCAGGCCGCATGGGCCGAGTATGCCGCGGAGATCGGGGGCGCTGCGCCCCACGCCCCGGTGGCGGAAGCTGGTGCGGCCGATGCCGGCGAAGTCGATGCTGACGCCGGCCCAGCCGATGTCGAGGGCGCCGAGCCTGCGACTGCCGCCGAGTAAGCCGGCGTCGCCCCGGCGCGAGGGGCTGGTGGCGTGTCGAAGCTGAGGCAGATGGTGATGGCTCCGAAGATGGAGTCGCTGTTCACCGCGACCGTCGTACTCTTCGGGTTCCGCATCGGCGCCCGACCCATCGGCGACAACTCCATGTTCACCCATCTCCGGACGGGCATCGACATGGTGGCCAACGGCAGCATCCCGCGCGCCGATCCCTACTCCTTCACTGCTCTGGACCACCGCTGGGTGGTCCAGAGCTGGCTCCCGGAGTGGTCCTACGGCTGGGCCCACCGGTTGGGTGGGTACAAGCTGGTGGTCTTCGAGCAAGCCGTGCTGGTGGCCGTGCTGGCCTGGCTGGTCGTTCGTCTGGCTCGGGCCGGATCACCCTTGCGTACGGCGCTCGCCGGGATCACCGCCGTCGGCGTGGGGACGGCGCTCTGGTCGCCTCGCCCGCTGCTCTTCGGCCTCATCTGCATGGCGGTCATGATCGCGATCGTCGAGCGGCGGCGGAGCCCCTGGCTTCTGATACCCCTGGTGTGGCTCTGGGTCAGCAGCCACGGGTCGTTCCCCCTCGGACTGGTCTGGCTGGGCGCCAGGGCGGTCGGCGAGGGGCTGGAGTGGCGGGCGTGGCCACGGGAGACGCTGCGCTACGTGGGTTGGTTCGCGGTCGGACTGGTCGTCTCGGTGGTCAACCCCCTCGGGGCGCGGCTGCTGACGTTCCCGCTGACCCTGGGCGAGAAGCGCGAAGTGTTCCAGAACATCGTCGAATGGCGATCTCCGGACTTCTCCCGGGGAGGGGGGTACTTCGCCCTCATGTTCCTCGGGCTGGCTTTGGTGCTGCTCCTTCGGGCCCGGGTGGGCTGGCGGGACGTGCTGCCGGTGGTGGCGTTCATCGTCGCCGCGCTCGCTGCCGCACGGAATATCGGCCCGCTGGCCATCGTGCTGGCGCCGGCGCTCGGCCGGGCGCTCCGACGCCCCGAGCCTGCGCCATCAGCCCCTCGTCTTGGCGGCACGGGCGTGAACATGCGGATGAACCGAGCGGTGCTGGCGACCGTCACCGCCGCGTTCGTGGTGTTCACCGCGTTGGTCTTCACGTCGGATGCCGTCGATGAGGTGGGCTACCCCGGCGAAGCGGCCGCCTACCTCGTGGGCGAGGGACTGTTCGACGCACCCCACAGGGTGGCCCACCAGGACTTCGTCGGGAACTACCTCGAGCTGCGCTACGTGGGTTGGTTCGCGGTCGGACTGGTCGT
>JANMRJ010000857.1:0-3413 GCA_031370985.1 Acidimicrobiales bacterium | reverse complement strand
TCGGGGTTGCGCAGCAGGGCCAGGGTGCCGTTGCCGACCAGGTTCATGGTGGTCTCGAAGCCGGCGATGAACAGCAGGGTGGCGGTGCTCAGCAGCTCGGCGTGGGTGAGCTTGTCGCCGGCCGTTTCGGCTGCGAGCAAGGCGCTGAGGAGGTCGTCCCTCGGGTCGGCGCCGCGGGCCTCGACAAGGTCGGTGAAGTACTGGAAGAGGTACATCCCGGCGACCATGCCCTTGTCCATGGCTGCCTTGTCGAGGTAGCCGTCGAGCAGGCGGGAGGCGTCGGACGACCAAGCCTTGAACTTGTCGCGGTCGGTGGGGGGCACGCCCAGCAGCTCGCAGATGACGACGGTCGGCAGGGGATAGGCCAGGTCGGCGAGCACGTCCATCTCGCCCTTCTCGACCACGGCGTCGAGCAGCTCGTCGACCAGCGACTGGATGCGAGGCCGCAGCGACTCCACCATGCGGGGCGTGAACGCCTGGCTGACAAGGGAGCGAAGGCGGGTGTGGTCGGGCGGGTCGAGGAACATCATGAGGCTGGACCCGACCTGGCGGACCGGCCCCATGGCGCTCGGGTCGGGACCTTCGGTGAGCCGGGCCGGGTTGGTGCTGAAGCGCGGATCGCGCAGCAGGGCCGCGCTGTGGTCGTAGCGGGTGAGGACCCAACTGCCGTCGGGGGCGTGGTGGACCGGCTCCCGCTCGCGGATGAACCGGTAGATGCCGTACGGGTCACCCCGGTTCTCGGGCAGCATGGGGCTGCTGAGGTTGGCCTCGGCCAGGGCTGCGGCCAGATCGGTGACGGCCATCGGTCAAGGTAACCACAGGGAGATCGCTATCGGGCCGCACCGTGTTCTTGGGACGCGACTGGCACTTGGGAAACGACTGGCACTTGGGACACGCGGTGCTCTTGGGATGTCGGCGGCCGGCGGGTTGCTGCTGGCCGCCAGCCTGCCGCCGGTGCCCGTATCGACCGGGGCGTGGCCGCTGGGCCTGCTGGGCGCGGCGCTGCTGTTCGTCTCGTTGGACGGTCGCGCTCCCTGGCGTCGGGTCGCGTGCGGGATGGCCGCGGGCTTGGGGCTGTACCTGCCGGGCTTGTGGTGGATGCGGGACTTCAGCCTCCCGGGCTACTTCGTGTCGACCATCCTGGAAGCGGGGATCCTGGCTGCCGGCGTGGCGTTGGTGCCGGCGGCTGGTCCGGGTTGGCGGCGGGCGGTGGCGTTCCCGGCCGCACTCGTGGTGGTGGAGGCGGTCCGGGGGACGTGGCCGTTCGGCGGGCTGCCCATCTCGGGCATCGACCTTGGCCAGGTCTCCGGGCCGCTGGCGCCAGCGGCTCGGATCGGGGGGCGCCTGCTGCTGGTGGCGTTGGTCGGGGTCGGGGCCGTGGCCGTGGCCGGGTTGGTGCGCCGGCGGTGGCGGTTGGCCGGCGTGGGGGCGGCGGTGCTGGTGGTCTTCGCCGCTGGCGGGGTCGTGGCCCCGGACGGGACGGTCGACCGCCGGCTGACGGTGGCGGTCGTCCAGGGCGGCGGTCCCCGGGGGGTGCGGGCGGTGGCTCGCGACCCGGCGCCGGTGTTCCGGCGTCACGTCGACGCAACGGCCGGCGTGCGGCCGGGCGTCGACCTGGTGCTGTGGCCGGAGGACGTGGTCGACGTCGAGGCCGAGGTGGCCACCACGCCGGAGGGCGGCATCCTCGCCGGCCTGGCCCGGTCGCTGGGCGTCACGCTGGTGGCCGGCGTGGTCCAGGACGAGCCCGGCAACAAGTTCCGTAACTCCGCAGTGCCCTGGGGGCCGGACGGGGCCATGTACCCCCGGTACGACAAGGTCCACCGGGTGCCCTTCGGGGAGTACATCCCAGCCCGGGGCTTCTTCGAGCGGTTGGCCGACGTGTCCGATGTCCCCCGTGACGCCACCGTGGGCACGGGCCCCGCCGTGCTCAACACGCCAGCGGGAAAGCTCGGCGTGGTCATCAGCTACGAGGTGTTCTTCCCCGAGCGGACCCGCTCGGCGGTCCGGGCCGGCGGGCGGGTCGTACTCGTGCCGACCAACGCCGCATCGTACCGGGACAGCCAGATCCCGTCCCAGGAGGTCGCCGTGGCCCGGCTACGGGCGCTGGAGACGGGCCGGTGGGTCGTCCAGGCCGCGCCGACCGGCTACAGCGCGGTGATCGACCACCGGGGCGTCGTCCGGTCGCAGAGCGGCCTGGGCGGGGGCGAGGTCCTCCACGCCGACATCGACCTGCGGACCGGGCACACCCTGTTCGTGGCGCTGGGGCCGGCGCCGTGGCTGGTGGGAGCGGGGCTAGCGCTCCTCGTGGCTGCGGTCAGGCGGCCACGAGGTCGGTAGCGGAGAAATCGTTCCCGACGTAGAGCAGGGCCTCATTGGCCAGCCGTGCCACCGCGTAGCTCAGGCAATCGCCGAAGTTCAGCCCGGCCGGATGCCGGCCCCGCCCATAGCGCCAGAACGCACCGACGGCCTCGCGCCAGTGATCGGGGCCGAACGTCACTTCCGTGATGTCGAACTGGTCGAGGAACTGGGTCACGAGCGACCGGGCGTCGGCGCCGAGGCGAGCGGACAGCACGATCCCGAACTCGACGACGGTCGGGGTGCCCATGCCGGCGACCGTCGAGGGGGCCGAGAGCTTCCCGAGGACCGCCTCGTACCCCTCTTCGCGGATGACCACGGCGACGAGCGCGGAGGTATCGACGATCACACCCCGTCGGCCCCGAACCCGAGGATCGCGTCCTCCTCGCCGGCGCTCAGCCGCCGTCCCACCTCACTCTCCGGGACTCGGGGCCAGATCTCTTGTTCGAGGAACCGACGCTGGCGGTTGGCGCGGTCGGCGGGGTCGATCCGGTGGGCCAGCCGCTGCTTCCTCTCGGCCAGCGCCTTCCGGATCGTCTCGGTCTTGGTCTCCCCGGTCATTCGAGCGACCTCAGTGGCGAGGCGCTCGACCTCGCCGTTTTTGATGTTCAGGGCCACTGGGCACAGAGTACACCGCTCTACCTTTTTTCTACCCCTGAGCGCGCTCGCCAGCGTTCAGGTTGGACCGCCGGTTCGTCGCTCGCCGCGTTGTATCGGCCCCCGGTGGCGCTGCCGGCGACGGCATGATCAGTCCGGCCGGTCGCTGGCCGGGCGACGCGCCAGTCACTCGCCTCGCTCGACAACCGGCAATGTCGGATGGGTCTTCACTGACAGCGCCGCCGGCGACGAAGCTAAGGGACACCACGCGGGACGACAAGCGGGCGTCCAGTCTCGGACACGTGGAGCGAACGGAGCGCGCTTTGCTTCTGCCTTGAAACGTAGGCTTCGCCGTGCAGGCGCTACCGAGGACGCGAGCGCCCGGGTCAGCTCGTAGAGTCTGCGTGCGGCGCCTCTAACTAAAGGGAGCGTGCCGGAACTGGACCGAGTACGAGAGCAGG
>JANMRJ010000854.1:0-3839 GCA_031370985.1 Acidimicrobiales bacterium | reverse complement strand
GTCGACGACCCTGAGGGCCAACACGGCCTACCAGAACGCCTCCTTCGGCATCCGGGCCGTCAACGGCGTCACCGATGGCGGTGGTAACAGGGCCGGCGGCAACGGCGTGGCCCAGTGCTCGCCGGCGCTGGTCTGCGCCTGAGGTGTCCCGGCGGGGGGCGGGAGCAGCAGGGTACGACGGGGCTCTCGCGCTGTGACGTCGTGGGCGGAGCTGGGGCCGCCCCCGACGTCTCGGCGCCGGCGGGCGCTCAGCCTGGTCGGGAACGGTGGAGGTCGCGCAGCAGGCTGATCTCGGCGCCGGCGGCGATTAGTTCTCGGTTCGTCCACCAGAGGGTCTCGACGAAGGGGCGGCCCTGGGGCCCGGCGGGCCAGTCGCAGAGGGGTTGGTCAAGCGCGGCGTCGTCCACGCCGGCGACGGCCTGGATCCAGGCGGCCGAGGCCCGCTCCAGGAAGGCCATGGCGCCGGCGGCGCTGCCGGGCAGATCGATGTCGGTCCATTGCAGCCGGTGGCCCCCGAAGGTCCAGTCCGCTCGGAGGGTCTGGGTGCCGGCCAGGGTGCACATGCGCCAGGCGATGGTGGGCGCCACGACCGGCGGGGTGGCGTCTCGCTTCCAGTTGCCGTCGGCGTGCAGGCGCACGTGCCAGCTGCCCGGCGCCGGCTCCCAGAGGTACTCGTCGTCGGCGAGGCCCTCCAGGCCGGCCCAGAGCATGAACCACGAGGTCTGGAGCTGGGCATTGAGGGGATCGAGCCGGCTGGTCACCCTCCGGTTGGTGACACGGCCGCGGCCACGGCGGCGGCGTAGTCGGGGTGCTCCATCTGGTCGATGACGTACTCGACGTGCACCAGGCGGCCCTCGCCGTCGATCACGAACATCGAGCGCTGGAGCGCCCGCCACTCCTTGATCAGCACGCCGTAGTCCCGGCCGAAGTCCTCACTGCGGTGCGACGAGACGCCCGGGTGGGTCACGCCGGCGGCAGCCGTCCAGCGGGCCAGGGCGAAGGGAAGGTCCATGCTCACGGTCAGGACCTTGGCGCCGGGGAACAGGTCGTCGACCCGGCGGGTCTGGATATCGCAGACCGGCGTGTCGACGGAGTTGACGACGTTGAGCACGACCGTCGAGCCGGCCAGGTCGGCGAGGGAGATCGTCGCCATCACCGAGGCCTCGAAATGGTCGAGGGTGAAGGCCGGCGCCGACTCTCCGGGCTGCAACATCCGGCCCACGACCGTCAGGGCCTGGCCGTCCTCCTCGGCACCACCGAGTCGTTCCTCCATTGGCGCGGAGCATACCGGTCGACTCCGCTGGGTCGAATGCGCCTCGCCGCCGACTAGCCTCGCTCGGCGATGACCCTCCCGACCTTCGCATCCGGCCAGGACCCCGGGCCCAGCTTCTCGGAGCTGTTGCGCCGGCGGAACGGCGACCAGCCCCTTCTCCGTAATACCGGAGCGGTGGAGATCACCCACGGGACCACCATCGTGGCCCTGCGCTACACCGACGGCGTGATCATGGCCGGCGACCGCCGGGCCACCGAGGGCCACAGCATCGCCTCCCGGGCGATCGACAAGGTCTTCGCCGCCGATGGCCACTCGGGCGTCGCCATCGCCGGCGCGGCCGGGCCGGCGGTCGAGATGGTCCGTCTCTTCCAGACCGAGCTCGAGCACTACGAGAAGGTCGAGGGCATGGCCCTGAGCCTGGAGGGCAAGGCCAACCAGCTCGGCGGCATGATCCGTCGCAACCTGCCCATGGCCATGGAGGGCCTGGCCGTCGTGCCGATCTACGCCGGCTACGACCTGCGCCGGCACATCGGGCGCATCTTCAAGTACGACCTCACCGGCGGCCGCTACGAAGAGGGAGACTTCCACGCCACCGGCTCCGGCGGGCGTGACGCCCGGACCACGATCAAGCTGGGCTACCGCGACGGCCTCGACCGGGCCGCGGCCATCCAGCTCGCCGTCGAGGGCCTCTACCAAGCGGCCGACGAGGACTCGGCCACCGGCGGCCCCGATGTCGTCCGGGGCATCTACCCGACCGTCGCCACCATCACCGCCGCCGGGTTCGAGCGGGTCGAAGACACCGAAGTCGCCCAGCGCTTCGGCGAGCTGCTGGAGCGCAAGACCGCAGAAGGGCACCCCCGATGAGCGTTGGCCAACTCCAGTGTGGGCGATTGGCATACGCATGTTGTTGCGAAACGGCCAATCTCGATGAGGGGCACGCCCGATGAGCATGCCGTTCTACGTTGCGCCGGAGCAGGTCATGAAGGACCGGGCGGACTATGCCCGGAAGGGCATCGCCCGAGGCCGCAGCCTGGCCGCCCTCAGCTACGACCAGGGCATCCTGATCTGTGCCGAGAACCCGTCGCGGACCCTCCACAAGGTGGCGGAGATCTACGACCGCATCGCCTTCGCCGGCGTCGGCAAGTTCAGCGAGTTCGACTCACTGCGCACCTCAGGCATTCGCCTGGCCGACATGAAGGGCTACACGTACTCCCGGGAGGATGTCGACGCCCGCTCGCTGGCCAACGCCTACGCCCAGGCGCTCGGCCAGGTCTTCACCCACGAGATGAAGCCGATGGAAGTCGAGATCCTCGTGGCCGAGGTTGGGGTCGACAAGAGCACCGACCAGCTCTTCCGCATCTCCTATGAGGGCACGATCGTCGACGAGGAAGGCTCTACGGTGCTGGGCGGCGATGCCGACACCGTCGGCGAGCGGCTCAAGGCCAACTTCAGCGACGACCTCGATATCGGCGCTGCGCTCCGGGCTGCCGTGAGCGCCCTCGCCGGCCCCGAGCGTGTCCTGGAGGCCGCCAACCTGGAGGTCGCCGTTCTGTGCCGCACCAGCGCCCGCCGGGCGTTCCGCCGGGTGCCGCCGGAGGAGCTCACCGCCCTGCTGGTGGCGCCGGCCTGAGGCTTACAGGCCCTTCCGGAGCAGGTTGGGGACAACGGTGACGGCGAGGGGGTCTGTCGTCGTGTACGCCTCGTCGCCTGAGACGGTGATCTCCTCGACGTAGGTGCCGTCGACCAGCCGGAGCACTGTCAGGCTGGGCACGTCAGGATCGACAATCCAGTACACCGGCACCCCAGCGGCTTGGAAGGCCAGTCGCTTCGTGCCCCGGTCCACCATGCGGGTACTCCGCGAGGCCACCTCGACGACGATGAGCGGGGTTCGTTCCAGCCGCTTGTCGCCTGTGGCCGCGACATCAGCCCGCCGGGCGACCAGGATGTCGGGTTGAAGCAGCGTCTGCGGTCCGGCCACCCAGTCGAACGGTGCGATGAGCACGAGGTGCTCCGGGCCCACTGCGGCTCGGAGTAGAACGGCCACCTCCAGGACACAGGTCTGGTGAGGGACCCCGGGCGCGGGTGTCACGATCAGGACTCCTTCGACCAGCTCGTAGCGGCGCCCGTCGTCGGGGATAGCCCAGACATCCTCGACTGTGAGGGTGACGCTGAACGGAAGTGCCATCAGAACGTCCGTGAGAAGAGCACGGCGGCCAGGCCCAGGACGGCGCCCAGGACCAGCCACAGCGCCCTCGGCCCGCCGATCTCGGGTGCGTCGTCGAGTTCATCGAAGGCCGACTCGACGTCGTCCACCATGAGGATCTCCTGCGCCTCGGCCAGGTCCTCGGTGTCGACGAACACGTGTACGTCTCCGACCGGGTAGAAGCCATCGACGTTGCCCCGCAGATCGGTGACGATGCCCTCCGAGCCGAGACGGGCGGCGATGACGCGGGCATGGAACGAGGTGCCCACTGTGGCCAACCGCACCATGCGCGTCTGTTGCATCGAGACCAACGGTAGCTTGGCCTACATGGAGAGGCGCATCTTCGGGCTCGAGAACGAGTAC
>JANMRJ010000819.1:0-3032 GCA_031370985.1 Acidimicrobiales bacterium | reverse complement strand
CGAGCTGCGGGCCAGGACGCTGGAAACCACTCTCCTGCTCGTCGCCGCCGGCCTCGATCCCGAGGCGTGCACCATCTTCCTGCAGAGCCACGTCCACGAGCACGCCGAGCTGACATGGATCCTCGAGTCGGTCGCCAGCATGGGCGAGCTGCGACGCATGACGCAGTTCAAGGAGAAGGCCAAGGACGGCGAGGAGTCCCGGGTGGCGCTGTTCACCTACCCGGTCCTCATGACCGCCGACATCCTCCTCTACGACGCCGAGCGGGTGCCGGTGGGCGACGACCAGCGCCAGCACCTGGAGCTGAGCCGCGACCTGGCCATGCGCTTCAACCACCGCTACGGCGACACGTTCGTCGTCCCCGAGGCCGCCCACCCCAAGGTCGGGGCCCGGATCATGGACCTCCAGCGGCCGACAGCCAAGATGTCCAAGTCGGGCGACTCGCCCCAGGGCACCGTGCTGGTCCTCGACGACCCGGCCGTGATCGAGCGGAAGTTCAAGCGGGCCGTCACCGACGCCGACACCGAGGTGGTCTTCGACCCCGAGAAGAAGCCCGGCGTGGCCAACCTCCTGCAGATCCTGGCCGCCGCCACCGACCAGACGCCCGAGGCGGTGGCCGGCGGCTACCAGCAGTACGGCCCACTCAAGGCCGACGCCGCCCAGGCGGTCATCGAGGTGCTGCGCCCGTTGCAGGAGCGGTACAAGGAACTGGCCGCCGACCCCGCGGCGGTGCGGGCCACGCTCCGGCAGGGCGCCGAGAAGGCCCAAGCCGTAGCCGGCCCCACCCTGGCCCGGGCCCGAGCCGCCGTCGGGCTGCTTTCACGCGACTGACGCGCCCGCCTATCCTGATCCGATGAATCAGCCTGGCCCTGTCACTCAGCCGTACAGGCCGCGAACGACCGGAGCGGCGGCGGCCGTCGCCCTTTGCCTCCTGATCGTGGCCCTCGGCGCCTGTGGCGGCGGCGACAAGAAGGCGCCGACCACCACCGCACCCGCCGGCTACTCCGTGGTGTTGGACGACAAGGCGGGGTTCGCGATTGCGATCCCGTCGACCTGGACGCTCATCCCGCTCAGCGTGAACCCGGCCAACTTCGACAAGGCGGCGAACGAGCTTCGCCTCGCCAACCCGAAGCTGGCGTCGATCCTCAACCAGGCCCGGGTCCTGGGTCAGTCCGGCGGTCTGTTCATGGCCGTCGCCCCCGACGGGGCGACCAGCGTGAACCTGACCGCCGACAAGCCCAAGGAGAAGGCGGTCGAGGCGATCGTGACCGCGTCGATCGCGGCCCTGGAGGTCATTAAGGGCACCAGCTTCACCCAGGAGCCGGCCACCCTCGCCGGCATGCCGGCGATCAGGCTGGCGTTCAAGCTCGGGGTCGAGACGGACAACGGCATCGTCCCCACCGACGAGGTGCAGCATTACCTGCTCCGCTCCAAGAAGGCGTACATCCTCACCGTCGCCGCCGCCCCCAAGGACGTGTCGGCGGCCATCGCCGCCAGCTTCCGGCTCAGGTAGCCGGGCGGTCGACGGCAGCGTCGGCTTGGGCGCCAATCACAGCCAAGTCCTCTCCGGCGCCGGCTACCGCGATCACGCCTGCCCCAAGGCGACGCCGCTGACGCACCTCGAGCCAGCCGGCGAGGCGGCTGAGGCTGTAGTTGATGAGGATGTACAGGATGGCGGCGAAGGCGAGCGACTGCAGCCCGTTCCTGAAGAACTCCCCGGCGATCTGGCTGCGCCGGAGCAGCTCCTCGTAGGCGATGACCACGCCCAGTGACGTGTCCTTCAAGAGGGTTACGAGCTGGCTGACGATGGCGGGCAGCATCCGGCGGGCCGCCTGGGGGACGAGGATGAGCAGCATCGTCCCCCAGTAGCCCAGCCCGAGGGCGTACGCGGCCTCGGTCTGGCCGCGGTCGAGCGAGAGGACGCCCGCCCGGAAGACCTCACCCAGGATCGAGCTGTTGTAGACGACCAGGCCGAGAGTCAGGGCCGTCACGAGGGAAATCTTGAGCCCGTAGCGCGGCAGAGCGAAGGCACAGAAGATGATGAGGAGGTAGAGGGGTAGGCCCCGGAAGAACTCGACGTAGAGGGCGCCGACGAGCCGCAAGACCCAGGCCCGACTGAGGCGGAGGAGGGCCATCACCACCCCGATGACCATGGCCAAGACCATCGCAACCGCCGCGACCTTGAGCGTGTTGACCAATCCGACGAGGTAGAACCGCATTGCCGCCCACCGGGTGAACGGCTCGTACAGCTTCCAGTCCAACTGCCCTTTGGACTTCAGCCGGCCGATGGCCACGACCACCAAGCCGGCCATGACAAGCGCGGCGACGACCGAGGCGATCCGGGCCTGCCGACGGCCACGCGGCCCGAGGGCGTCGGCGAGGACGGGCGCTGTCACTCGATCACCGGTGGATCGCGACCCGCCGCTCGATCCAGGCCACGGCCTGTTCCGACGGGAGGGTCAGTAGGAGATAGGCGACGGCGGCGCCGAGGTACACGGGCGTGGACTGGGCCGTGTCAACCACGATCCGCTCGACGCTCTTGCTCAGGTTGGGCACGGAGATGATCGTGGCGAGCGCCGAGTTCTTTATGAGGGCGATGAAGATGCTCCCGAGCGGCTGCACGACGATACGGAGGGCCTGGGGGAGGACGACGGTGACCATGGTCTGTGGAAAGGTCATGCCGATTGATCGGGCCGCCTCGGCCTGCCCACGCGAAACCGAGTTGATCCCGGCCCGGACCGCTTCGGTGACGAAGGTTCCCGTGTAGGCGGCCAAGACGATGATTGCGGACGCGAACCTTGAATACTGGATTCCAACGTTCGGGAACCCGAAGTAGAGAAGGACGAAGAGCACGGCGAGCGGGGTGTTCCGGACGACTGTGACGTACGCCGTCCCCAGGAGCCGCAGCGGCGGGACGGGACTGACCCGAAAGCCGGCCATCAGCACCCCCACGACGAACGCGAAGGCGAACGAGAGCAGCGTGAGCTCGACGGTCCCCCGCATGCCATGGAGGAACTCGCCGAGGTTGTCGAGG
>JANMRJ010000814.1:0-2735 GCA_031370985.1 Acidimicrobiales bacterium | reverse complement strand
GGTGGCTCGGGAGTTTGGCGAGCAGCTCGAGCAGGCTCGACGGGCTCCACTGGCCCCGGCCACCTTGAGTGCTGAACGGGCCGAGGAGTTGATCGCCGAGATACGAGCGGGCCGGGATAGCCGGTAGGCGTCGCTCGTCGTGGACGCGTTCGACTCCGACGTGCTCATCTACGCCGCCGTACCGGGTCACGTGCTGGGCCGACGGGTTCGCGCCCTGTTCCCGCCCATCCCGGTCGAAGATGTCAGGTCGATCGTTGGCATCGGATCGCCGTTGCTCCTACCCGAGGTCCTGATCAAGCCGTCGCGGAACCAGGCGCAGCAGGAGTTCGTGACGCTCAGGTCACTCCTCGGCCGGTTGGAGCTGCGCCCGCTGGACGAGGCGACTGCCGAGCTGGCCACCACCTTGGGGGTCTCGTACGGGTTGGGGGCAGAGGACGCAGTCCATCTCGCAACCGCAGTCGCCGCGGGCGCGGACCGGTTCGTGACCAACAATAAGAGAGACTTCTCGAAGTCGATCACGGAGATCGAGGTGACCTATCCGGAGGACCTGCCGGACGTAGAGGTCGATTGAGACTTTGGGTGATTTCAGTGCCAGTCGATCTCGGCGGCGAGGTGTGCGGCGCCGATGCCGAGCAGGTCGCTCCACTCGGATTCGGTGTAGCTCCCGCTGGGTGACGATGACGGCATCAGCCGGAAGCACCTGACTGTCCGGGTGTTCGGGTCGGCCACGATGATCTCCTCGACGCCGTGCGCGGCGTAGAAATCGAACTTTGCGTACGTCTCGTCGTCGGGTGACAGGATCTCCCACACGACCGCCGCGGTGGGGACCCAGGTGCCGCAAGGTCGCTCTCGGTGGCAGCCGCCATCAGGGACGCGGAAGTTGTTGGGGCCGGCGCCCAGGTTGAAGCCGGTGGTGACGTAGAGGCCGGCGACCTTGGCCAGCGGACCGAGGAGCCCGACCATTTCGGCGTCGACAAAGGCGTGCGGGCCGGTTCGCCACGGGCCCATGTGGTAGTCCCCGTTCCAGACTTCATCGAAGCGATCTTGGCCGAGGGAGCGCCGGCGTTCGATCAGTGCCTCGACATCTGCATTGGGCCCGAGCACGACCGTTCTCATCACCCTCAACGATACCGGTCCCTTCCGAACCTGGGTCATTCGACAGGGTCCTGGCGCTGTCAGATGTCCCCGGAAGGCGGAGCGAGAGCGGCGAGAGGCAGGGGACCGAAGTGCTCGGCCGCGAGCAAGACTGATTTGCCCGAGACAGGGTCTCGGTGGCGCCACCGCAGCCACCGCCAGGCTTCGGGGGAGCAACTCGTGAGTTGGCCGCCGGCGTTGATCACGCACCACTCGCTGTTCGGGAGCATGTGGATGGTGAGTTGGAGCTTCACGTCCTTGCCGATCTGCCACAGCCGCACCCGGCCGCCGTCGCCACCGGCCAGGCGGGTACCGTCGGGCGACCAGGCCAGCGCCCCCACCCCGCCGCGGTGGCGGAGACGGGCGTGCTGAGTTCCGCTCGCGGGATTCCAGACGCTGATCCCAGCCTCGTCGCCCACGGCCAGGCGGGTGCTGTCGGGCGACCAGGCAACCGACGAGATCGTTCCGCGCAGGCCGGCGAGCACCCGGAGGCGATCAGGCGCAGGCGATAGCGATGGTGCGCCCGGCGCGAGCAATGACCTCTCCACGACATAGCCGGGCAGGTCACCCTCGCACCACAGCCACTGGCTGTCCTCGCCGGCCGCCTCGTCCATGTGGGCGCCGCGCAGGTCGGAGGACCGCACGATGGCGCCGGCGAGGTCGGCGCCGGCGAGGTCGGCGTCACGGAGCGAGCAGTGGTGTAGTTCAGCCCGGGTCAGCTTCGCCGCACGAAGGTCGGCGCCGTCCAGCCGCACGCCATCCAGTCGGGCATCGCGCAGGTCGGCGCCGGCCAACACACAGCCAGTCATGTCGACCTTGGCCCCCCGGATCCCCCGCAGCTCCGCGCCGGCCAGCTGGAAGCCCTGCAACGACACGGCTGGGCCGCCCCGCACAGAGGCTCGCAACGCGTACCGAACCACATGCTCACTCACCCGCTCCCGGTACGCCTTGCCGCACGCCAGCAGGCCACGAACGAAGTCGCCCGAATCCGAGGCGCCGGCGATCTCCACCAGGAAGTCGACGGTTTCCTCGCTGACGGCCGGGAGCGCCCAGGCGCCGGCATCGCCGGCGGCCATGGTCCGGTGGAGGAAGCGAGCGAGGAAGTACTCCAGCAGCGAGGTGTGGGCGAACTCGAACTGATCGGAGCTGGGGCGGACGATGAACGTCGCCGTTCGTAGATCTTCGGCCAGTACAGCGGGGTCGGGGCGGGCGAGCTGCACCCAGCGGCCGAGGTCGTCGTCGGCCAGCAGCCTGGTGCCGAGCCAGCTCTCGAGCTCCCCGACGCTGATCGCACGCGCCGCACGGCTCCAGAGCACCGCGGCCAGGTCCTCCATGAGGCGGAGCTTGTGGTCACGGGGGAGCTGGTGCTTGCCCATGTCGCGCTCCAGCCACGACTGGACCAGCTCGTCGTACAGGCCAGCGGCGTCGATGGAGCCGCCCTCGGCCACCCGGCGCTCCAGCCGTTCGAGCTGCTCGCTGATGAGGCGCAGGTTGTACGGCCGCGTCGCCAGCCCGGCCAGGTCGTGGACGGAGCGGATCAGCTCGACGGCCTTGTCGACCCCCGCCACGCCCTGCTTGCACTCCAGGTAGGCCCGCACCTG
>JANMRJ010000779.1:0-20004 GCA_031370985.1 Acidimicrobiales bacterium | reverse complement strand
CGGAGCGCTCTCGAGGCGAGGGCGGTGGCGCTCGGGATCAACGAGCGGATCCACTGGCTCGGCTACATCGCGGACCGGGCGACGTACATGGACGCGCTCGCCTCGTGCGATCTGTTCGTGTTCCCCTCCCCCGCCGAGGGCTTCCCGAAGGTGATCCTCGACGCGATGGCGGCCGGGCTGCCGGTGGTGGCGACGCCGAGCGGAGAGCTGGGGGAGCTCGCGCGCGCGCGGCTCATGGAAAGTCTGGCGGGCACTTGCCCCGTCGATGATGCGGACGTCATAAGGCGGCTCGCCCGCTCGCCACTCGACGTAGCCAGGATGCGAGGCGCAGGTGCGGGCTTTGCCGCGATCCACACCCGGCCGGCTGCGGCGGGTCGACTCGTCGCCGCAGTCGTGACGTCCGCGTACGGTTGACCGAACCGGGCCATCGGCCCGGGACCGATTGGCGGCCACGTGACGCGCGGTGCTTCGTCGTGGCGGTGCCCGGCGGCGCCAACGCCGGCGGTCCGCGTGCAGTGCTCAGCGTGGATCCGGCTTCGAGTCCCACCGAGGCCGGACGTCGAGGCGCCCATGCCAGAGTCTGCGAGACCCGGACCGACTGACACACGGCCCCGCCCCGACCGGTAGGCTGATCCGCACATGAGCGCCTTGGTGCTGTGGGTGGCCATCGGGATCCTGGCCTGGGTCTATCTCGGCTATCCGTTTCTCGCCTTCGTCATCGGTAGCGTCTCCCCGTGGCGATGGGATTCTGCCGGCCCTGTTCCTACCCTGACGGTCGCGATCGCGGTCCATGACGAGATGGCGGAGATCGCGCAACGGGTCGCCGATGCGTTCGCCCAGAGCGGTGCCGATCTCAACCTGGTCGAGGTCCTCGTCGGCTCGGACGGTTCGACCGACCGGACGAACGAAATCGTCGCCGCGCTGGCGGAAGGCGAGCCGCGCCTGCGACTCGTTGCCATGCCTCGATCGGGCCAGACGCTGACACAGGACGCACTCTTCAGGGGCGCGATCGGAGACGTCGTGGTCCTGACCGATGCCGAGACTCGATTCGAGCCCGGTTGCCTTGCCGCCCTTGTCGACGCGTTCCGCGATCCCCGCGTCGGCGCCGCGACCGGCCGCCTCGAGTGGCGCGATTCCGACGCGACGGCGACGGCGGCCAATGAGGGTCTCTACTGGCGGTACGAGCGCGCGGTTCGCGCCCTCGAGAGTCGAGCGGGCCTCCTGACAGCGGTGACCGGAGCCTTGCTGGCTGTTCGCCGGTCGAGCTATCGGCCTGTGCCGCCGAGCGCTTCGATGGACCACCTTCTGCCGCTGTACGTTCGGGAGTCCGGCGGCGCGGTGGTCTACGTGCCGAATGCGATCGCGTCCGATCGTCCGATCAGTGGTCTACGCGAGCAGTTCCGCAATCGAACGAGGACCGCGACCCGGGGGATCCGAGCCAACCTGTCGATGGTCGTCCGCCTCGGGCCGATCAGACACCCAGGCGCGGCGCTCGCGATCTGGTCACACAAGATCCTGCGGTGGGCCACGCCGCTGCTCGGCGCCGCCGCGTTCGGCGCCGGACTCGTCGAGGCAACCCAAGGATCGCCGGCCGGCTGGTCGGTCGCCATCGTCATCCTCTGTGGTGCAGGCGGCGCCGTCGTCGGCCAGCTGATCGCCTCGACCGGCCGACGCCCCCCGCGACCGCTCGCCTTTGCCCGGTCCTTCGCAATCGTCAACCTGGCCTTCCTGCGCGCCTGGGTCGATGTCCTTCGCGGCCGCCGGATCGAAGCCTGGCATCGCGTCGAGTGGGATCGCCCCGGCTGAGGCTCGACCATCGACGGCCGTCAGCCGGTCGCGTCGCGACTCACATCCAACCCGGCAAGCGGGCCGACGGCAAGCAGCCCGGCCGCCAACGACCAGGCAAAGCTGGGAAGGCTCACGCCACCCAGCAGGAACGTCTCGAACCCCTGCGCGGTCAGGAGGCCGACGAAGATCGCGAGCGCGCCCACGCCGATGAGCCGACGCCCCGGGTCGACAGGTCGGCTGCGCCGGGCGGCGACGAACGTGGCGAGGACGAGGCCGATAAAGCTCGCAATGCCGAGGATGCCCAGTTCGATCCACGTTCGAAGCAAGGTGTTGTGGGACGTGAGGCCGGCGAATCGGCGGCTGTCGCCGGTGAGATATGGGTCGATGACGATCGCATCGGTTCCGGGCCCGTAGCCGGTCCAGGGGGAGTCCCGGATCGCCTTGACCGATGCGGTCCAGATCTCCAGCCGTCCGCTGAGTTCGGAGCCTCCGCGGGTCTGGAAGCGCGGCTCCGTCCCACCGGTCGTCGAACCATCGCCCGTTGCACCGGGATCGGGGATCAGCGGGACGGTCTCGTCTCCGCTGGGTTGTGTCGCGTTCACGACGGCCGGATTGCGGGCCTCCGTCAGATCCGGTCGATAGTCGGCACCGATGACGTTCACGAGAAGAGCGCCGAACGCCACGACCATGACGGCACAGACGGACGCTGCGGCGAAGTCGATCCGCCTTGATCGGACGTCGCGGAAGGCTACGATCGCGCTGCCGACGATGACGGCCAGCCACCCGGCGCGAGCGAACGTCGACAGCAATCCGACGATCGTGACCACCAGGGCCAGGTCGATCACCCGCCGTGCGCCGGTCCCGACTCCAGGACGCAGGGCGAGCAGCGCAAGGGCGGCCGGGGCGAGCACGAGAGCCTGGCTTCCCGGCGCGAGGAACGGGCCGGTGGTGCGCAGCAGGAAGACATGCGTCGGGGTGCCGGCGATGGTTAGCTCGTCGACGAGATAGACACCCAGCCAGCGATCGAACCAAAGCACCGGCCCCATCAAGCTGAACCAGAGGCTGACCAAGCTGACGGTGACGCCGGCTGCGCCGATCAGCGCGAACAGGCTGGCCGCTCGGGCCGCCGATGACAGGATCCACGGTCCCAGCCATAGTGATGCGATCAGGACGATCCCGATTCCGACGAGGTATGGCAGGCTGATCGACGGCCGGATGGAGAAGACGCTCGAAACGACCGCGGCGAGGAGATAGGCCAACGCCGACGCGACCAAGGGGCGCGCCGGCAGCCCGTAGATGATGCCGCTCCGTATCAGCCGGAGACCCTCCACGAGGACGAGGCAGAGTCCAAGCGTTGCCGTGGGCAGGAAGTAGGTAGAGGCAGGCAGGAGACCCGAGCTCGCGAGGACGGTCGCCGGGATGAATGACAGCACGATGGGAACCGCGCTCCCCCGTCCGATCCAGATCGCCAGGGCTATTGCGACCGCGGTCGCAATAGCTAGGCCTGCGACGAGCGGCAGGTGGGCGCCAAGGAAGGCCGGAACGATAGCGACCAGCGATGTGAGAGCGGTGCCTGGCCAGTCGGCTACGAGGTCGGCCGGAGTCCAGGCCGGCGCGGCGTCGACGGCGTCAGCGCCGTCACGCGCGATGGCGAGTCGAACCGGGCCCGATCGGCGCGCATTCGCATTCGTCGGCATCGGCGTTGATCTTAGTCGACATTCGATGTCGCGGAGGCAAGTCCCGGCGTGCCATCTGCGCTTTGGCGGCGCAGCCGCGATCGAGACGCAGGAGAACGCTCGCGGGAACTATCGTGGGGGTGTGCGAGATTTCCCGACGATGAACACGGCGACGGACTGAGCGGGAATGCGACCCAGTCTTCGATTGTTCGCCTGGACCGCGCGCGCGATCGCCGTGTGGGCCTACTACCGGATCGGCTGGTACCGCGCGACCTGGAAAGGCGTCCGCGCCGACTGGAGCGCCCGGGTCAGCCCGCACGCCTCGCTCGATGGCGTGGCGTCGCTCGGAAGCGCGGTGGTCGGTCGTCACGTGCTCATCGGGACCGGAAGCTACGTCGCGTCTGGGACGGTCCAGGCGGCCGTGATCGGCGACTTCTGCTCGATCGGACCCAACGTGCTCATCGGTCCCTCGGAGCACGAGCTCGATCACTGGACGACGTCCCCGTTCGAGGCGGAACGGCACGGCGAAGGCGCCGCCTCCACCGAGCGCAATCGCCCCCCGCCCCGGATCGGCAACGGGGTATGGATCGGGGCGAACGTGGTGATCCTGCGTGGCGTGACGATCGGTGATCGCTCGGTGATCGCGGCCGGCGCGATCGTGACCGAGGACGTTCCCTCCCGCGAGGTCTGGGGCGGGGTGCCGGCCAAGCGCGTCTCGTCGATCCGATCGCCGACGAAGCCGGCGGGCGCTCGGCCCGACGCCTGACGCTCCGACCTGTCGATCGGCCTGCCCGGTCGACGGACGCTACCCGCTGCCGGGCGCCAGGTAGGTGAGCCCGGCCTGCTCGGCAAGGTCGCGGGCCCAGAAGCCTCGACCGTCGAAGACCAGGCGGCAACCGCTCGCGGCGAGCTCCGGCAGGACATCGCGGAACATCTCATGACCGGTCACCAGGATCGCGATCTCCGCGCTGACGAGCGGCCCCGACTGCAAGCCTCGGGCCACGATCTCGCCGTCGGAATAGAGCGGATCGACGACGATCGGGTCGGCACCGCGCTTGCGGAGGTCGTCGAAGATCGCGAAGGCCGGCGAATTCGTGTGCTCCTTCACTCCTGGCCGGAATCCCAGTCCGAGGATCGCAACCCGTCGACTGGCAAGTGGGCCGATCGCGGCCTCGATACGGTCGAGGGCGTGCTCCGGTTGAAAGTCATTGATCTCGCGGGCGAGGAGCGCCAGCCGAGCTGGAGCGCCGCGCTCGATCGCGTCGTGGATGAGGAAATGCGGGTAGACCGGCGTGCAATGGCCTCCGACGCCGATGCCCGGGGACAGGATCGCCGCCTCGCCGTCGGTGTTGGCTGCCTTCCTCGCCCGTTCGAAGTCGATCGGTCGCGATTCGGCGTACATCGCGAGCTCGTTGGCAAGGGCGATGTTCACATCGCGATAGACCATCCCGGCGAGCTTCGTGAACTCCGCGGTCTCGAGCGATCCGACGTTGTCGACGGGCGCCCCGAGGAAGTCCGAGTAGAACGAAGCGGCCCGCGCCCCGGCCTCGGCCGTCCAACCACCGACGACCTTCGGATTGATCTGGAGATTCCGAAGGACGAACCGGCTCTTGACCCGCTCGGGCGAGAATACGAGGTCGAAGTCCTGTCCCGCCACGAGGCCGCCCCGTTCGATGATCGCGCCGAGTCGCCTCGTCCCACCGACGGGCAGCGTCGTCTCGACGATCACCATCGTGCCTCGCCGGATCGACGTTGCCAGCGTCTCGGCGACGCTCTCGATGATCGCCAGGTCGGCGTCGAGCGACGGCGTGAGCAGGACGGGGACGAGGATGACGACGACGTCGCTTTCGGCGGCCGCCGCGGCCGTGTCGGTGGTCGCACGGAGCGCCCCGGAGCCGACGCCCGCCGCGACGAGATCCTGAACGCCCGGTTCGTCGATCGGGCTGATCCCGTGATTGATGCCGTCGACGATGACGGAGTTGACGTCGCATACGATCACGCGAGCCCCGCGCGAAGCGAAAACGCAGGCAACCGGCAGCCCCATCTTGCCCGCGCCGATCACGCTGACGTTGACCTGCCCTGCGCTCACAGAGTCCTCCGAGCCCGGCTGCTTAGATCGAATCGTCGTACTTCTTCACGGCCGCGATCACGTCGTCGACCATGGCGTCAGTCATCTCCGGGTACATCGGCAGCGAGACCACCTCGTCGGCAAGCCGTTCGGCCACCGGGAAGTCGCCCGCGCGGTATCCGAGCGACCGATAGCCCTCGAGCAGGTGCACCGCGAACGGGTAGTGGATCGCCGTTCCGATGCCCTCGCTCGCGAGGAATTCGATGAATCGGACTCGGTCGGCCACCCGGACCGCGTAGATGTGGAAGACGTGCTTCCGGTCGGGATGGACCGCCGGCGGGACGACGTGCCGGAGGCTGTCGAAGGCGGCGCCGTAGCGTTCCGCGATCGACCTCCGGGACGCGGTCCATCGATCGATGTAGCGCATCTTGACCCGGAGGATGCTGGCCTGGACGCTCTCCAACCGGGCGTTGTAGCCAATCATCGTGTGGACGTACTTCCGCTCCTGGCCCCAGTCCCGGAGCATCCGCAGCCGCTTGGCAAGGTCATCGTCGTTGGTCGTGATCGCGCCGCCCTCGCCATATGCCCCGAGGTTCTTACCGGGATAGAAGCTGAACGCAGCCAGGTCCCCGATCCCGCCGCAGCGGCGGCCGCAATACTCGGCTCCATGGGCCTGGGCGGCATCCTCGAGCACGATCAATCCTTTCACTCGAGCCAGCGTTAGGAGCGGGTCCAAGTCCGCCGGCTGGCCGTACAGGTGGACCGGTATGACGGCCTTCGTGCGCGGCCCGATCGCCTGCTCAAGGGCCTGAGGATCGAGGGTGTACGAGGCCGGGTCGACATCGACTAGCACGGGTCGCGCGCCGACGTAATGGATCGCCGCAATCGTGGCAACGAACGTGAGCGGCACCGTGACCACCTCGTCGCCCGGTCCAACGCCGGCCGCGACGAGAGCCAGCTGGAGGGCCGCAGTCCCGGAGTTGACGCCGATCGCATGCCGGGCGCCGGCGAAGTCGGCGAAGGTCTCCTCAAAGGCAGCCACCTCGGGGCCGAGGACGAACGTGCCAGAATCGAGGGTCGCCGTGACTGCTTCAAGAATCTCGGTCCGAATCTCCCGGTATTGGGTCTTGAGGTCGAGGAACGGGATCACAGGGCGCCCTCGGCGAGGGGCACCCGGATCCCGCCGTGTCGGATGGACTGCTCCGCGGCGTCGAGTATCCGGACGATCTGGAGACCCTCCGGGCCGCCCGTTAGCGGTCTGGCACCCGTCCGGCAACACTCGACGAAATGCTCGGCCATGACGCGAAGTGCCTCGGTCTGGTTGACTTGGGGGCTCCAGATGTCGCCCGTTCGCCGGTAGGCAAGCGGGATCAGGTTGTCGCCCACAAGCTCTTCCTTGCGGGTCACCCCGCGGCTGTACAACTTGATCTTCTCGTCCGGCGAAAGGTCGTCGAACACGACGGTCTTCTCGGAGCCGGCAATCAGCATCCGACGGATCTTGATCGGGGACAGCCAGTTCACGTGGATGTGTCCGATCAACGAGCCCGGATAATAGATCGTCAGATATGCGAGATCGTCCGGAAGTCCGGCGACGTGGCTCATGCCGACGCACGAGACCGCGATCGGAGCGGCATCGACCCAAAGATTCATGATCGAGAGGTCATGGACAGCGAGGTCCCAGATGACGCTCGCATCCCGCCGGAAGAGTCCCAGGTTGACCCTGACCGAATCCACGAAGTACAGCTCGCCGAGCTCGCCGGAGGTGATGAGCTCGCGGACCTTGCGAACCGCACCCATGTAGACGAATGTGTGGTCGACCATGAGGGTCCGTTTCGCCGCCGCTGCGGCGTCGACCATGCGCTTCGCGTCGTCCACCGTCGCCGCCAGGGGCTTCTCGACCAGGACGTGCTTACCCGCCTCCAACGCGCGGACCGCGAGATCGGCGTGCGTCGCAATCGGGGTGGCGAGGACGATGGCATCGATGGCCGGGTCCCCGATGAGATCCGCGACATCGGCGACAACCCGGATGCCGGGGTGGTGCGAGGAGGCGAGCGCGCGATTCTCGACGAGTGGGTCGCAGATCGCCGCGAGGGAGCAGCCGTTGACGGCGGCAAAGTTCCGAGCCAAGTTGGGGCCCCAGTAGCCGTAGCCCACCACGGCCACATGGATGTCGTCGATTGTCGGGTCTCCTCGTGCGTCGGAGTCATTGTACGGGCCAGGAGCCGGCCGTCTGCTCGACCGGCCCGGTAGACTTCGACCGCCACATGAATATCCTCCTCATCAACCACTACGCCGGTTCGACCACGCTCGGGATGGAATATCGGCCGTTCTACCTTGCCCGGGAGTGGGTTCGTGCTGGGCATGCCGTCACGGTCGTGGGAGCCACGTTCTCGCACCTCCGGTTCCGCCAACCGACGGCGGCTGGCGACCTGACCGAAGAATTCGTCGACGGGGTTCGCTACCTATGGCTGCGGACCCCCGGCTATGCCGGCAACGGCATCCGGCGCGGTCTGAACATCACCGTTTTCATGGTGAAGCTCTTCCGCTACAGCGAGAGCATCCGCGCCTCGACGCGACCCGACGTGGTGATTGCGTCCTCGACGTATCCGACCGACAACTGGCCGGCCCGCCGTCTGGCGACCCGGGCCGGAGCACGGCTCGTATACGAAGTCCATGACGTCTGGCCCCTCTCCCTGATCGAGCTCGGCGGGATGTCGTCGGGCCATCCCTTCTGCCGGATCATGCAGTGGGGCGAGAACTACGCCTACCGGAGCGCCGATGCCGTCGTGTCCATGCTGCCGTGCACGCGCCGGCACATGGAGGACCACGGCATGGCCCCGGAGAAGTGGGCACACGTCCCGAACGGCGTCGATGCGGACGAGTGGGTAGAGCCGTTCTATCGCCTGCCCGACGAGCACACGGAGGTCCTGGGCCGGCTTCACCAGGAGGGCCGGTTCGTCGTCGGATATGCCGGCTCGCATGGGATCGCGAACGGCCTGGCCCCGTTCGTCGAAGCAGCCCGGGAACTCGACGACGATAAGGTCACACATGTCCTGGTCGGGCAGGGGCCGGAGAAGGCGCATCTCCAGCGGCTCGCCACGGAACGGTCGATCTCGAACGTCGTGTTCCTGCCGCCCGTGGCCAAAGCCAGCGTTCCCACCCTCCTCGCGGGGTTCGACATCGGGTTCGTCGGCTGGCGCCGCCAGCCGATCGCCAGGCTCGGCGTGACTCACAACAAGAGCTTCGATTACCTGATGGCGGAGCGGCCGATCCTCTCGGCGGTCGACGCCTGCAACGACTTCGCCCGGGATAGCGGTGGCGGCATCACCGTCGAGCCGGAGAGTGTCCCCGCGATCGTCGCTGGGGTCCGCCAACTCCTGGAGATGGGCGAGGTGGAGCGGCGGGCAATGGGTCAACGCGGTCGGGCCTACGTGCTCGCCAACCACACCTATCCGGTTCTCGCCCAGCGGTTCCTCGATGCGATCGCGTAGGGCGAGGAACGGTCCGGTACAAGATTCAGAATGACAGAGCCTGTGCTCACGCCGGACGCCCGTCCGGTCGGACGAATCCTCCTGATCACGGGCTTCTGGCCGACGGCGGACCAGCCGAGCGCCGGCATCTTCGTCGCACGTCGGGCGGCCGGCCAACCGATGACGGTCGTTGCGCCGCGCTCGTACCGCGGCTGGATGCCAGTCCGCTACGTCCTCCTGGCCGCGCGAGCCCTGATCGCACGCGGGCCCTTCGCCGGCGTCGAGGCCCATCCGCTCTTTCCGGCCGGCCTGATCGGGTTGCTGACGGCGAGGATCCGGCGCATCCCGCTCGTCGTCTACGCCCACGGATCGGACGTCCGGAGCACCGCGACGAGGAGCCGCGTGCATCTCTTCCTTGCCGGGCTGGTGGTGCGCGGCGCGGCGACAATCGTGACGAACTCCCGGGATACCGCCACTCACATCGAACGGCTCGGACGATCGGCGACGGTGATCCCGCCGGGCGTCGACCGAGAGCTGTTCCACCCGTCGCCACGGCCTCGCACCGGTCGGGTCCTGTACCTCGGCGGAAGCGATCCCGGCAAAGGCCATGACGTCGCCGTGGCGCTCGCAGACACCTTGCTGGGACCAGGCATCAATTCGGTCTCGGGCGTGGCCGTCGCCGCGGCGATCGCCGAGCACGACATCGTACTCGTCCCGTCGCGTGCCGAAGGGTTCGGACTGGTCGCCGCCGAAGCCATAGCATCGGGCCGTTGGGTCGTCGCGCGCAATGTCGGAGGCCTCGCAGAGGTGGTCGCTCACGGGGTGACCGGGACGCTGGTAGACGACGACGCCGGATTTGCGGAGGCCATCCGGGCGGTTCCCGACTACGACCCCGATCGGGTTGCGGAACTTGGCACCGCGCTGACAATCGAGGCGTCCAACGCGGAGATGACGCGCCTCTGGAAGCGGATCCAGGCCCAGGAAGGCCGGGACGACGACCTGGATCCCGCCACTGGTCCCGCGTCCAACGTCTGACCGCGATCAGCCGGCCGTCCGGACCATCCCCCGCTGGTCCGCTACGCGTGCCGCCAGCGACGAACGGCCAGCGCGACGATGTCGCGAACCGTCGGATCGAGGGCGAGCGCAATTCCCGCGATGACGATCGTGGCAATCCCGATTCCGGCCGGGAGACCTGCCGTGCAGGCGATGGTCGCGACGGAGGTGGTGACGACGACCAGCCCGGTCGGCAGCCACGGTCCAGGCAGGACGAGCGCCCCACGGGTCGCGAGCGCGACCACGATGACCGCAACCGCCTGACCGGCGACCAGGCTGGCGCCGGTTCCCGCGCTTCCGAAGCGCGGAGCGAGCACGACATTGAACGCGACGGCGACTCCGATTCCGGCAACCGTCGAGCGAGTGATGTGGGCGGGTCGTTTGCGGATCGTGCTCGCCGTAATCGCCATGGCATACGCCCCGCCAAGCAGGGCTGCGGCCAGGCACCAACCGACGGTCGGCACGGCCACACGATACGGCTCACCCGCGGCGATCGGAAGGAGCAGCGGTGCGAGCACGCCAAGTCCCAGCGCCGCCCCGGCCGCAAGGGCCAGGAACCGGCGCGCGTCCGTCGCCATTCGCTGGACCGCGAGGCTGCTCGTGCCCATCGCGAACACGCGTGGCTGCCACGCGAGCTGGAAGGCTGCGACGACCAGCGCAAGGATCGACGCGAACCGCAGGGCGACAGTGAGGTGGGCCACCTCCACCGCGCCGCTACCGGTCAAGAGCACGGCTCGATGAATGAAGTCGCTGGCGAGAGTGATCGCGAGGACTGGTGCGAGCGGGAGGCCGTAGCGAAGGAGACGCCCCGCCGCCGCACGACGGACGTGACCGAACGTGGTCGACCGCAGAAGCCAGAAGCCGAGCACCGAGGTCGTCGCGAGGGACAATCCCCAGGCCACCATCGTGCTCGCGATCGTTGCCCAACCTCCCGCGGCCGATCCGACGATGACAACGCTGTACATCACGAATGTGGCGACGGTGACGAGCGCATACCCAACCGGGCGGCCGGTCGTCCGTAGCACCGTCACGAGAAAGTAGTTCGCCAACGTTGCCGGCACGATCAGGGCCAAGGCCAACGCAGCTGAGGGATCCGCCCGCGTTCCGTAGACCCACGTCGTGATCCATGGCGCTGCCGCGACCAGGGCGACCCCCGCCAGGATCGCGGTCATCCCCAGGATGGCCCGCCACGTCGCCAGGAGATCTGCTCGGTCCTGTGCCGTCTCGTCGAAGTACAGCCGGACCGTGGCGGCGTCCAATCCGAACACGAGGACGCCCGCGACGCCCGTGCCGAGGGACCAGAGCACGTCGAGAAGGCCGTAGTCGGTTCGCGACAGGACTCGAGCGAGGATCGGAAATAGGAGCAGGCCGATCGCCTTGCCCGAGAACGTCCCGGCGCCATAGATGAGGCTGTCGCGCGTGAGTCGCCGGAAGCCGGGTGCGGAGGCTGCGGGATCGTTGTGCGCGGGCGACACTTGCTCCGACACGGGTCTTGAACCTACGCCGTCCGTTGCCGGGTCTCCGAGGGATTCGGGACCGAGGCTCGCCGGCCCAGGCTGGTTCGACCCTTCATCGCGCCCTGGCATCGAGATCGCCACGCGTGGGGTCGGAGCCAGATGATGTCATCGGTCACAAGCAACCCCGACTGGAACACGTCGCTGTGTGGTCATCCCGCTCAGGATACGGGCGACCATCCCGCGTCGGCGACTCGGCGATTGGTCGAGTCATGCGACGGTCTTCCCTATCGCCTGCGCTACCCTGCCCATCCTGGATACCAACGACGCGACACTGGCTGGCGAACCACGCGCGGACGCGTCCGCGCTGGCTGCCCGTGCGCGCCATTTGCGGGTGGCGGGTGGCACGGCGATCACGAGTGCCTGACATCGTCCAGAGGATCCTCGGCGCGTTCGCCCTCGTGCTCTCGGCGCCGCTCGTGGGTGGGCTGGCGCTCATCGTGAAGATCGACTCCACGGGCCCGGCATTCTATCGGGCGATCCGGGTCGGCGAGGGCGGACGCGCATTCGAATGCCTTAAACTGCGCACGATGGCTTGGCTTCCCGGGGGCGACGGGCCAGCCATCACGATCGACGGCGATGGTCGGATCACAAGGCTCGGCAGGGTCCTCCGACGGTTCCGCCTTGATGAGCTGCCGCAATTGATCAACGTCGCGAGGGGGGAAATGAACCTCGTTGGTCCGCGCCCCGAGGACCCGCGCTACGTCGACTTCGCCGATCCGCTTCATCGGTTGGTGTTCATGGCCAAGCCCGGGATCACGGGATTGGCCCAGCTGACGTTTGTCGACGAAGCGCGTTGGCTCGGGGACAATCCCGATGATGCCGATCGTCGCTATCGCGAATCGGTGCTGCCGCAAAAGCTCGCGATCGACGCTCGGTATCTGCGCGATCGCTCCTGGCGCCTCGACGCCTCGATCCTCAGCCAGACCGTCCGGGCGGTCCTCGGCCCAAGATCAGCGACCGGCGACCCACCAGTGAGCGGTCCGACGGATCCGACAACGTGACGATCCGCGGTCGGCATCTCCTCGCGTACGATATCGCCGCGACAATCCTCGCGATCGTCCTGAGCTTCGCGATCCGGTTCGAGGCCAACGACATCCTCGCCACGATGGCCCCGTACCTTCCGGTCGCGCTGCTCCCGATCCTGATCAACCCGCCGGTCTACATCGCGTTCGGGCTGTATCGACGCGAGTGGCGCTTCGCATCCATCCGAGAGCTATACGCGATTGGAAGCGCGGTCGTCGTCGCCGGCGCGGTCGCCTTCCTCGCCCTTATCGTGCTGGCCCTCCTCGATGCCCCAGGTAGCACCGGTTTTCCGAGGTCGGTCTTCATCATCGAGGCGCTGCTGAGCGCAGCACTGGTCGGTGGCGGCAGGTTCCTGGTTCGAGCCAACCTCGAGCGACAGAACGGTGGACGACCGCAGCCACTTGCGCTCGTAACCCTCGTGTACGGCGCAGGCGAGGCAGGCGCGATGGTCACGAGGCTCGCCGACCGCGACCGTCAAGCCGCCATCTCGGTCGTTGGATACATCGACGACGACGCGCGGAAGCGACGCTCGCGCCTGATGGGGCGGCCGGTGTTCGGTGGCCTGGCGGACCTGCCGGGGGCGGTCTCCCGAACGGGCGCGGATGCGCTCCTGATCGCCATGCCGTCGGCGGACGGAGCGGTCATCCGGCGGGCTCTCGACGCCGGCCGCCGGCTCGGCCTCGTGGTCCGAACCGTGCCGCCCCTGCGCGAGCTCGTCAGCGGTCGTGTACAGCTCTCGAAGATCCGGCCCGTGAGCCTCGAGGATCTGCTCCGTCGCGACTCGATCCAGATCGATCCAGAGGTCAGCGCATCCTATCTGAACGGCGCCAGCGTCCTCGTGACGGGCGGCGGCGGCACCATCGGAAGCGAGCTTGCCCGCCAGATCCTCGCACTCGGGCCACGAATCCTGACCATCGTCGACAACCACGAGTGGACACTGTGGTCGATCGACCGCGAGCTCAACGAGCTCGCCTCCCAGGGAGGCGTCCAGGTCCAGTCGGTGCTCGCCGACGTCAGGGCCGCCGGCGCGACCGACCGGCTGATCCGGCAGATTCGACCCGATGTCGTCTTTCACGCGGCAGCCCTTAAGCACGTCCCAATCGTCGAGCGATTCCCTTCGGAGGGCGTCCTGACCAACGTCGTCGGGACGCGAAACGTCCTCCGCTCGTGCGCGAGCGCAGGTGTCGGGCGATTCGTTCTCATCTCGACCGACAAGGCGGTCGAGGCGACGAGCGTGATGGGCGCCACCAAGCGCATGGCGGAGCACCTCACCGTCGCCATGGCCCGGCGGATCGGACGTCCATACACCGCGGTCCGGTTCGGCAACGTCCTGGGGTCGAGCGGCAGCGTGATCCCGGTCTTCGAGCGCCAGCTCGAGGAGGGGCGACCCATCACGATCACGCATCCGGATGTGACGCGGTACTTCATGACGATCTCCGAGGCGGTGAGTCTGATTCTCGAGGCCGGGGCGACCAACGAAGCGGGCGAGGTCTATGTTCTCGACATGGGCGAACCGCTCCGGATCGTCGATCTCGCTCGGGACCTGATCACGCTCCGGGGCGAGGATCCGGACGCCGTTGAATTCGTCTTCACCGGCCTGCGACCTGGAGAGCGACTCCATGAAGCCTTGTTCTACGGCTCGGAACGCGCCGAGCCGACCGAGCATCCGGGCGTGCTGAGGGCGGCCACCACGGGATCGAACGGCAGCACCCTCGATATCGACGATCTCATCGATCGGATCGAGGCAGCGGCCCTCGACCGCGACGATCGCGCGATTCGCGTGATCCTCAGGGACGCGCGCTACCTCGCGCCGTCGTCGGTCCCCGAACCCAGGGAGACCCACGCGTGACCGGCACCGTCCAGGCGACAGCCCCGATCCCGTTCCACGTCCCAGATCTCGGCGCAGGGGAGCGCGATGCGGTAATCGAGGTATTAGAGTCCGGTTGGCTCACGAGTGGCGAGCGTGTCGTCGCATTCGAGGAGGCGATCCAGGAGAGCCTCGGCGTTCGCCATGCCGTTGCAATGAACTCGGCCACAGCCGCCCTCCACCTCGGTCTCGAGGCGATGGGGATCGGCCCCGACGACGAGGTGATCGTTCCTACCTACACGTTCGCGGCGTCGGGCGAGGTGGTCCGTTACCTGGGTGCCCGGCCGAGGCTGGCCGACGTCGATCCGGTCACGCTCAATGCGTCCGCGGAGACGATCGCCGACCAGCTGCGCCCCAACACCCGGGCGATCATGGTCGTCCATTTCGGCGGGATGACCGCGGACATGGACCCAATCCTGGACCTGGCCCGCGAACGCAGCATCCGCGTGATCGAGGACGCGGCTCACGCGCTGCCCGCGTCACGTGGCGGGCGAGCGGCCGGGACGTTCGGCGACGTCGGCGCGTTGAGCTTCTACGCGACGAAGACCGTCACGACCGGCGAGGGCGGGATGCTCCTGACCGAGGATGCCAGGATCGCCGACCGCGCCCGGGTCATGCGCCTCCACGGGATCAGCCGGGACGCCTGGAAGCGCTACACCGCGTCGGGCTCGTGGTTCTACGAGATCGAGGACGTCGGCTACAAGTACAACCTGACCGACATCGCCGCGGCGATCGGGCTCGTTCAGCTGGCAAGGGCAGAGAGCATGCGGCTGGCTCGCGAGGAGATTGCTCGGCTCTATGGCGCCGCGATCGCTGCGGCGGGAATCGAGGACCTCATCGAGCCACCGGCCTGGCCGACGACCGATGTCGTCCACGCCTGGCACCTGTATCCGATTCGTCTTCATGCGGAGCGGCTGACGATCGATCGCGGGACGGTCATCGAGCAGCTCAAGGCCCTTGGCATCGCGACGAGCGTCCACTTCATCCCGCTCCACCTGCATCCTTACTACCGGCGAACCTACGGATACGAGGTGACCGATCTCCCGATCGCGACCCGCGAGTACGAGCGGGAGATCTCCTTGCCGATCTATCCCAGCCTCGGGGCGGACGGCGTCTCCCGTGTCGTAGATGCACTCGCGACGATCCTCCGATCACTCTCGGTCGACCGACGATGACCGACTCCTGCGCCTGCCCCGACGTCTCACGATCGGCCCACGGTCCGGATGCCTGACCAGCTCGGCGGCGACGAATCCGTCGAAATCGGGCGCATCCGCGCCGCATATGACGAGCGCGATCGACAGCCCGCCAGGCATCGGGCGATCACCGCCGCATACCGGCTCGTCAATGCCGATCGCCGCGCTCGAATGCAGGCAATGATCGAACGCGTCAGCGGTGACGATCGGCGCATCCTCGACGTGGGCTGCGGTGGCGGCCAGGACCTGGCGTACTGGCTCGAGCTCGGCTGGCCGGCCGAGCGGCTCGCCGGCGTCGACCTCGTTGCGCGACGAGTCGAGCAGGCTCGTCAGCACGCTCCGGGCGTCGACGTTCGCGTGACCTCTGGCTCCGACCTCCCGTTTCCCGACGACTCGTTCGACGTCGTGACGGCGGTGACCGTTTTCTCCTCGATCCTCGAACCGGACGTCCGACGGCGGGTGTTCGGTGAGTTGCAGCGTGTGGTCCGGCCCAGCGGCAGCGTCCTCGTCTACGACTTCGTGATCCGGAACCCGGGAAATCATGACGTCGTCGCGATGACGTCGTCGCATGTCAACGCCATGGCCGGTCCCCCGGCCGAGTCCTTTCGGATCACGCCCCTAATCCACCTGGTCGCCGCCTCCACGCTCCTGGGCGATCGGGCAACAGCACTTGCCATGCGCGCGGCTCCCAGGACCCATCGCCTATGGCGATGGGTGGGCTTGTTGGGGGCATCGGAATCAAGTTGAGCGCAGCGGGCAGCCCCAAAAGCGACGCGGGTGCTCAACCCGCGGTCGTCGCTCCTGAAGATGGCGTTGAACTCATGGGTACCGGCGCCGTCTGTGGCCGGCCCAGCCCGAATCCGAGCAGGCCGAAAGCGATGGCGCTGACCTGGATGAACAGGAGCGGGTTGTTGAACATCGCGGCAAACCAGTAGCTGATCGCGCCGCCGAGGAGGCCCGTGCCGATCCAATCGCGCCGCCGCCCGAGTTCACGGACGAGGCTGATGATGAACGCGATGATCGCGACCCCGCCGATCAAGCCCTCCTCGGCGAACAGTCGCAGCACCTCGTTATGGGGTGAACCGAGACGCACATCGCCGTACATGTCGGCAATGGCCTTGTAGCTCAGAAACCCGTGGCCGATCAGCGGGGCGTCCGCCCACATCCGCACCGCGGCGCCCCAGGCGGTCACCCGAGCCTCATCCGCGCCGAGGATCCAATCGAGGGGGGACCGCGTCTCGAACACTCCCTGGACGCCGGCCCGAAATTGGATGAAAAGCGGTAAGGACACGACGGCCACAGCGACTCCCACGAACAGAAGGACCCAGGCGGTTCGCCGCCGGAGGCGGCTGATGAAGAGGACGAACGTGACGTACAGGCCGCCGATGGCGGATCGACTCAGCGTAAGCACAGCTGCCGCTGCGATTGGGACCGTGGCGACGATCGCCGCCACGCGACGCCGACCGCGCAGTTGGACGGTGGCCGCCAATGCGAGACAGGCAGGAACGATCAGCATGGTAGCTACGGCGTTCGGGGCCGGGATGATCCCTGTGACGCGAGCACCGAAGTCCTTCCAGAGGCCAATCCAGGCGAGGCTGCCCCGGGAGATCGAGCCCGGCTGAGCGAGTTCGATGAGGCTCAGGACCGAGGCGATCGCACAACCGATCACGGCGGCCACGATCGGCCGGACGTCACCCGTCCGCGCGACCCATACGGCGACGAGAAGGACGATCATCGCGCCGCCGATCGTGGCGAGCCACATCTGGACCGCGTGCGGCCCGAACACGCCATCGAAGTCGCGAAGGGTGTGGATGGCGCTGACGGCCGTCAGGGCTGCCACGACGGCGCCTAGAGCGAGCGTTCGTGACCGGGGAATCTCCCGCCAGCCTCCGAGCGCAAGGCGGAGGATGACACCAATCCCGAGGATGCCTACCAGGATGTTCCGTGGCCCCAGCGCCCTGGAGATCGACACCGGCTCGTAGAACGGAGACGTGGCCAGAAGGAGCACGAGCCCCGACGTCGGCGAAACCAGGGCGACGACCGCAGCCACGACCGTCCACGCCAGATACGGGCGGCTCTCGACGCCGTAACGCGTTCGCAGCACGAACCAGAGGGCGACCAGCGTGATCTCGGCCGCGATCACGAGGTGACGCCGAGCCACCGAACCGCGCACCGCGTCCCACACCGCGCGATACAGGTCACGGATGCCGGGCGCCGCCCCCTCGGAAGGCCCGGGCGCTGGCTCCGCCGCCGGCTCGACCGCCGGCGGCTCTACCGAAGCCATGTCTTGAGCATCACGCGGAGAAAGCCAACGCCATAGCGCAGGTTCGTGCCCTTCTTCGACTGACCGCTCGCTCGCCGCCGGATCGTCACCGGGACATCGATCACCCGGAGGCCCGCCCGAGCGGCGCCGAGGAGGAGCTCGGGGTTGTGGAACTGGTCCTCGGTGAACACGATCTCGGTCAGGCGGCTCGCCCGGATGGCCCGGTAGCCGTTGGCGATGTCGCTGACGGCGGTGCCGCCGAGCAGATTGATCAGGCGGGTGAAGACCGAGATGCCCGCGTCGCGGGTCCGCGATTCGGAATCGGACGCGCCCATCCGGCGTGAGCCGACGACGAAGTCGGCCTCGTCGCGCACGATCGGGCCGACGAGCCGCTCGATCTCGGCCGGGTCGTGCTGGCCGTCGGCATCGAGGGTCACGACGATGTCGACGCCAAGCCGTTCCGCGACCAGATAGCCGGTCTGGAGCGCCGCCCCCTGGCCACTGTTGACGGGGTGCCGAACGACATGGGCGCCGAGCGAGGCGGCGACGGTTGAGGTGGCATCCCTCGAGCCGTCGTCGATGACGAGGACGCTGGTCGCGAGGCCGGCCACCATCGCGGGGATCTCGGCCAGGACGCCGGGCAGGTTGTCGGCCTCGTCGAATGCCGGGACGCAGACCAGCACGCCGCCGACCGGTCCGCCGGTCCGGACGAGCTCGACCTGCGCGGCGGACAGGGCGCGCACGAGGCGGCTGACGCGTTGATTCGCCCGATCGGCCCGACCCAGGGCATAGAACAGGCCACCGTACGCGAGCGCGACGGCGATGACGAGGACCGTGACCAGCCGGCCGAGTGGCTCACCGGACAGGCCGAGGATGTCCTGGATCGGTCGAACGAGATCCGGGGCGACCGAGACCGTTGCGAGGGCGAGGCCGATGAGGAGGATGGTCGCTGCCGGCACGCGGCTGCCGTTACCGCGCCGTCGCAGACGACCGCTCGCGACCAGAATCAGCCCGATCGCGACGAGGAAGCCGACGATGCGCAGGAGGCTCGGCACAGGCGGCGCGTCTCCCTTGTCAGGCGATCGGTGCTGGACTCATGGTCCCGTCGCCACCTGGAACAGCAGCAACCGGCCATCCCCGAAGGACCGGACCTGAGTGTAGCGTCCGGCTTGCTGCAGGGCCGCCAGATCCGTGCGGAACAGGAGGTAGCCACCGAGGTCCGCTCCACTCGGCCCGGCCGTTGCGACGAGCAGGTGGGTGACCCGCTCCTGCGCGAGGTACTGAGCCGCGGCCGGGCTCCCCGGGTCGGCGAACAGCACCCGCGCGCCGAGGACGAGGCTCGTCGAGCGGGCAAGGAATGCCGCGTCCTCGAGGTAGACCGCGCGGCCGTCGAGGATCGAGGTGCGGTGGGCGACCGCGAGGATCGAGCCGTCCGTGTACGCATTCGTGAGCAGACGCGCGTCCGGCGGCAGGTTCGCGTCGATCCAGCGCAGCGCATCGAGGCCGACCGCGCTCAGCCCGGGCTCGTCCGCGGTGGGGTCGTCGAAGCGCGTCGGCGCCGGGGCCACGGCGCCGATCGTGAGGATCGCCAGCAGGGCTCCCGCGGCGAGCATCGCCCCGCGCCGCGGCAGCAGCAGGCGCCAGCCCGGTCGCAGGATCCGGTCGAGCCCGAAGAGGACCACCACGGCGCTCATCACCGGCACGAACAGCTCGTACGGCATCAGCCGGCGCGGCCCCACCCGAGCCGGAACATATGTCGAGCTGATTGCGAACAGCACGTACGACCCGACGAACAGGGCCACCCCGAATGACCACCAGGCGATGAGGAACCGGCGCCGTCTCCGGTCGAGCCACGGCCAGGCGAAGAGCGGCGCCAGGACCAGCCCGCCCAGGACGACCAGGTCGGCCCCTCCTCGAGCGTCCAGGCCGGGCCAGACATCGAGGTTCGCTCGCGGCAGGAGGCTGCTCCCGAAGAAATTCGTCGGCGGCGGCTGGCCGTCGAGGGCCGGCGCCACTGACGCGACGTAGAAGTTCCACGTCGGGTCGCGACTGAAGGTCCAACCGGCCGGGATCCGCTCGGCCGGGA
>JANMRJ010000746.1:0-2934 GCA_031370985.1 Acidimicrobiales bacterium | reverse complement strand
ATCGACTACGGCCATCTGGGCTCCTGGCTCGACCCGGCTACCGCGAAGGTGCGCCGGGTGTGGGCCTTCGTCATGGTGCTGGCCTGCTCCCGCCACATGTTCGTGCGACCGGTGCTGCGCCTCGACTCCCGGTCGTGGGTGGCCGCCCATGTGGCCGCCTTCGCCTTCTTCGGAGGCGCTCCCCGTCGGCTTGTGCCGGACAATCTGGCCACCGGGGTTGACCGGCCCGACCTCTACGACCCGAAGATCAACCGCTCCTATGCCGATCTGGCCGCCCACTACGGGTGCCTCGTAGACCCGGCAAGGGCACTGAAGCCAAAAGACAAAGGTTGCGCTTCACACTGCACCTCCTGGGTTGGTTGCGACACTGGTTTCGACGTTTCGCTTGCTGTTGAGCGGTCGGCCGACCTTCTTCCTCGGCGGAACGGCTGGCGCCCGGTGGTGGTGGGGGCCCTTGTCGTTGACCGGCTCGCCGGTGATGCGGCCCTGGTGGTGCCATTCCTTGACGGTGGTCGTACACACATCCATCAGTGCCGCGGCCTCGTCGAGGCCGACCAGGCCGCGGGCGGCCAGGCGCTGTTCTCTCGATGCGAGGCTGTGCTTGACCCGGATGTGGTGGACGATGCCGGAATGGAACGGCTGGCCGGTGCCCGAGCGGATCCCGGCGCGGTTAAGGGCTTCGGCGACACCGCCCTCGGTGTGGTCGTCGAGGAGGCGATCGATCTCAGCGATGACGGCGGCCGGCGTGCGCCGGGCCTCGGGTGCGGTCAGCCCGACGGTGACGTGCAGGCTATGGGTCTGGCCGCCCCGGAAGCGGACGTGAACCGCGATGTCGTCGGCGCGTACGAGGGTGACGTCGGCCACGAGGAGGCGGACCATGCGCTTGCGCTCCCGCTGGGGGGTGCGCGGATCAGACCACAGAGCAGGGAAGTCCGACGCCAGCGCGGCGATGCGTGCCTTGTCCTGCTGACCGAGCGGCACCGCCTTGGCGCTCTGGCGCTCGTAGTCCTCCTGGGCCCGGGTCAGGGCCCGCAACGCCTCGTTCCAGTCGGCCTCCAGGTTGGCCTCCACCAGGCGGTTGTCGGGATCGACGGCCAAGTAGCGGCGCCGGGCGGCCTCGGCGGCGTGGCGGGCCCGCTCAACATGCTGGCGGCGTAAGGCGTCGGCCTCGTTGGCCCGGCCCTCAAGCTCGGCCTGCACGGCCAGGGCGACCTCGAGGGCCAGGGGCGTGACCCTGGTCAGCAGCAGCTCGCCAATAGCGGCGTCAACGCCGGCGCCGGCGACGGCGGCGCAGATAGCATTACCGTCCTCGATCCCGGCTCGCTGACAACGGTACTCGGGAAGGGTGACGCCCCGGCGATGGTGATAGCGCACTGTCATGCGCCCGCCGCAGCGCCCGCACAGCGCCAGGCCCTGCAACAGAGCAGGGCCTTCCCGGGGTGGGCTGGCCCGGCGGTCCTCGCCGTGGGCCTGGGCGGACTCGGCCAGGCGGGCAAGGTTCCCCTCGAAGGCGTCCCAGGTGATGTAGCCCGCATGGGCGCCGGGGATCAACGACGTCCAGGCTTCGCGGGGTTGGACGGCGGAGTGGGTGCGGCCGTCGGCTCCCCGGCGCTGGCGGCGCCGGCCATAGACGAAGGCCCCGGCGTAGCGGGGGTTGTGCAGCACCCCCAGGACACGGTGGTGGCGCAGCGGGAACCAGGCGAGGGTGCCTTTGTTCGGCCCCTTCTGCACTCGGGACGGGAACAACAGGCCCTCCGCCGCGAAGGCCTTCACCGTCGCCCGGCCCGAGCCGGTGCGCGAGAAGGTGGCGAACAGGTGCGCCACCGCCGCGCGCACGCCCTGGTCGGGATCGAGCACGACCCGCCCGGAAGGGTCATAGACGAGGCCGACGGGCAGGGGCATGACCAGCTCCCCACTGCGGGCCTTGAGGAGCTGGCCGCCCCGCAGGCGGGCCTTGAGGAAGTGGAGCTCGGCCTCCGACAATGTGCCCTTCAGGCCGAGGAGCATCCGGTCGTTGAACGAGCAGGGGTCATAGAGGCCGTCCTCGTCGAGGATGAGCGTCTCGCTCAGCGCGCAGATCTCTAACAGGCGCTGCCAGTCGGCGTTGTTGCGGGCCAGGCGCGACACCTCCAGGCCGATCACGAGACCCGCCTTGCCCATGCCCACGTCGGCTACCAGCCTTTGGAAACCCGCCCGGCCCTCGGCGCTGGCCCCGGAGCGGCCCAGGTCCTCGTCGATGACGACAACCTGCTCGCTGGCCCAGCCGAGCGCTACCGCCCGGTGACGCAGCGCGTACTGGCGGTCGGTGGAGGTGGTGTTCTCCATGACCTGGCGCAGCGTGGACTGGCGTATATAGAGGTAGGCGCCGCGTCGCAGGTGGTCGGCGGTCACCTTCCCTGCCACGTTGGCGTTCAACACGTCGCCGCCCATCACCTACCCACCCTCCGCACAGGCCAGTGCCATGGCCGCCAGCACCCCGACGATCTCCGCCGGCGGGCCGGCGCCGGGGTGCCGGCCGGTGTCGGCCATCCGGCCGGTGTCGGCGGAGGCAACCCGAAGCGGTGACAGGGGTGTGCAGGCCCGCCAACCGCGCATCCACGCCGCCGTGCCCTGGGCCATGAGCAGCGCGGCCCCCAACCCGGCCCGCTCGCCGAGAGCAGCGGCGCGTACGTCCTCGTAACGACGGGCGAGGTCGTCGGGGTCGGCCGACGGCACCGACCGGGCGTCATCGACTTTTGGGCGAGCGTGCCAGTGCACGCTCGATGGAGCGGGGATGGGCCCGGACCCCGAAGGTCTCATCGACCCGGTTCGCGAGCTCGGCCGCCCGCAACGACGGGTCCTCCTCGCGAGCCGCCCGGAGAAAGGCGACGATCTCCTCGGTGAGCTAGTGGGCCCGCCGGGGCCCGGGCCGGGCCGGGAGCAGCCCGGGTAGGC
>JANMRJ010000729.1:0-1090 GCA_031370985.1 Acidimicrobiales bacterium | reverse complement strand
GTCCTGCGCGGCCCGACCTTTGACGGGCTGGGCAAGTACTACCGCCAGACGGTGGAGGAGTCCCTCGACGAGCCGGTCGATGTGGCCCGGGCCCTGCGCGACTCCGGTGCTGAGGTGCTGGTCGCCTATCTGCCGGTCGGCTCGGAGGTGGCCCAGAAGCACTACGCCACGGCGTGCCTGGAGGCGGGCGTGGCCTTCGTCAACGCCATCCCGGTGTTCATCGCCTCCGACCCGGTGTGGGCCCAGAAGTTCACCGACGCCGGCGTGCCGCTCATCGGCGACGACATCAAGAGCCAGGTGGGGGCCACGATCGTCCACCGCATGCTGGCCCGCCTGTTCGAGGACCGGGGCCTGGTGCTCGACCGGACCTACCAGCTCAACGTCGGCGGCAACATGGACTTCAAGAACATGCTGGAGCGGGAGCGCCTGGAGTCCAAGAAGATCTCCAAGACCCAGTCGGTCACCAGCCAGGTCGAGAACGGCATCCACGCCGACGATGTCCACATTGGCCCGTCGGACCATGTGCCGTGGTTGGAGGACCGCAAGTGGGCCTACATCCGCCTGGAGGGCCGCAACTTCGGCGACGTGCCCCTGAACATCGAGCTCAAGCTCGAGGTCTGGGATTCGCCCAACTCCGCCGGCGTGATCATCGATGCCGTGCGCTGCGCCCGCCTGGCCCTCGACCGCGGTATCGGCGGTCCGCTGCTCGGCCCGTCGGCGTGGTTCATGAAGTCGCCCCCCGAGCAGTACCACGACGATGTCTGCCAGCGGAAGGTCGATGAGTTCATCGCCGCGGGCTGACAGACTGCTGCCATGCCGAGTGACACCGCCGCGACCTGGAACCGCCTACTCGAGGGTGGGCGGGGGGGCGTGCTGCCGGGGGTCGACGCCGTCACCTACGGGCCTGACATCGGCACCGAGGACGATTTCCGCCTCCTTGGCGGCAACGTCGGTGGCAAGCGGGTGCTGGAGCTGGGCTGCGGCGCCGGCCAGAACGTCGTAGCCCTGGCCAAGCAGGGTGCCCACGCCATCGGCCTCGACTTCTCGGCCGAGCAGCTGGCCGGCGCCCGGCGCCTGGCCGAGCGGGAGG
>JANMRJ010000724.1:0-5687 GCA_031370985.1 Acidimicrobiales bacterium | reverse complement strand
CGACTCGAACCGCACCGTCGCCGGCATGGCCGACGACCCGAACCGCACGGCGGCCGGCCCGGTCCCGACTACGGCCGTCGCTCCGCCCCTCACCCGTCCCGGCGACATTTACTCGATCCTCGCCCGGGTGGAGCCAGCGGTCGTCTCCGTGAGCGTGAGCGGGTTCGTCCAGGACGACCTCACCAGCGTCACTCCCCGCGAGGGCGCCGGCACCGGCGTGGTCCTCACCCCCGACGGCGACGTGCTGACCAACGCCCACGTCATCGCCAACGCCGGCGCCATCAAGGTCAAGCTCCCCACCGGCAACAAGACCTACGACTCAACGCTCCTGGGCAGCGACCCCGCCGCCGATATCGCGGTGATCCACATCCAGGGCGTGAGCAACCTGCCGGTCGCCACCCTCGGCCGCTCGGCGATCCTGCGGGTGGGCGATCCGGTTGTGGCCATCGGCAACGCCCTCGCCCTCCCCGGCGGGCCGACGGTCACGACGGGCATCATCTCCGCCCTCGATCGCACGATCGGCTCGGGTAGCAAGCGCCTGGAGCGCCTGATCCAGACCGACGCGGCCATCAACCCGGGGAACTCGGGCGGGCCGCTGGTGAATGCCAACGCCGAGGTCGTGGGTATCAACACCGCGGTCATCCAGGCCAGCAACCAGGGCGACGCCCAGAACATCGGTTTCGCCATCGCCTCGGACACCATCCGGCCGATGATCGAGGATCTGCGCCAGGCCGGCGGCAAGGTGCGGGTGCCCGCCTACCTCGGGGTCACCTCGACCACGCTCACCGACGCCAACCGCGACCGCCTCGGTGGCACCGCCGGCACCGGTGCCTACGTCACCTCCGTGAGCCCCGGCACGCCGGCGGAGGCCGCCGGGTTGGCGGCCGGCGACATCATCACCAGCGTCGGGCCCGAGAAGGTGGCGTCGTCGGACGAACTGGGCACTGCCATCCGGAAGAACAAGCCGGGGGACAAGGTGGAGGTCCGGTGGCAGCGCGCCGGCGTTGAGCGCTCGGCCACCGTGATCCTCGGCCAGACCCCGACCCGCTGAGAGAGCACCAGGCTCCCGCCCGGGGCGAAGTAGCCTGGCCAGATGGCCCAGGCACCCGAAGAACTCGAGGAAGCCCAACCGCCCCGCGGACACGTCCGGGTCGTGTACATGGGTCCAGTCGCCCCGCACTGGCAGGTGGTCTCCGACTTCGGGGACCGCAACATGATCGAGGAGCTGAGCCAGCGCATCCTCGCCCGGCTACTGCTCCTCCCGCCGCACGACCCCCAGTTCCGCCGGAACCGCGAGCGGGTCGTCCGTGACGCCGAGCGCGAGAACATCCTGCTCGACTGGGACCTCGGGCTGCCCGAGGACGACAGCTCCGCCTGATTCGGCCCTCAGCTAGTCACCACCTGCGGTTGGTCGCCACCTAAGGTGGGTGAGATGCCACTGTCGAACGCTGACTTCGTGGTCGTCGCGGTGGCCGCCGGCGTCGTGCTGCTGGCGATCATCTGGGCCCTCCTGACCCGCCGGGCGACCGCCCGGAGGCTGGCCGCTCTGACTGCTCGCATGGGGGAGTCTGACCTGCAGTTTGGCGGTCGCGCCGGACTGGAGACCGGCCTGGCCAAGCTGGAGCGGGTGGTCGACACCACCGTAGCGCTGGCCAGCGAGGCCCGGTCGGGGCAGTCGCTGTTGGAGCAGGCGCTGGTGGTGGTGCCCCAGGGCGTGGTGGTGGGGAACGACCAGGGGACCGTCGTGTTCCAGAACGCGGCGGCGGCCGGCCTGCTGGAGGCCAACGGCCCGACGACGCCAGCCCGCGACACCGTGCTGCGCCTGCTGGTTGCCGCGGCCGAGGGCCGGCCCGACACGGCGTCGCTCGACATCGACGGCCCCCCGCCCCGGACTCTCCAGCTTCAGGCGTCGCCGCTCCACGACGAGCACCGGACCCTGGGCGGCATCGTGGTGATCGACGACCGGTCGGCCCAGGACCGCCACGAGACGGCCCGCCGGGAGTTCGTCGACAACATCGGCCAGGAGCTGAAGCGCCCGGTCGGAGCCCTGGGCCTGCTGGCCGAGACGCTGGCCGGCGAGAAGGACCCCGTCGTCGTGGCCCGACTGACCCGGCGCCTGCAGAACGAGGCGCAACGGGTGGCCCGGGTCGTCGATGACCTGATGCTCCTCTCCCGCATGGATGCCGAGGAGCACCCGGCACCCGAGGCTGTGCCGGTGCACCTGATCGTCGCCCAGGCCGCCGAGCGCGTCCGCGCCGCGGCCCAGGACAAGGACATCACCATCAACTTCGGCGAGCCGGCGCAGCGCCTGTCGGTCATTGGCGACCGCCGTGAACTGGTCGCTGCCGTCTACAACCTGCTCGACAACGCGGTGAAGTACTCGCCGGCCCGGTCGACCGTGGAAGTGCGGGGCCGCCCCGAGGGAGGCTGGGTCAACGTGAGCGTCAAGGACCGGGGCATCGGGATCCCGAAGGCCGACCAGGAGCACATCTTCGAGCGCTTCTACCGGGTCGAAGGGGCCAAGGCCCGCAACCTCGGTGGCACCGGGCTGGGCCTGACCATCGTCCGCCACGTCGCCGGCTCCCACCGCGGCGAGGTGCGGGTGGAGTCGGCGGAGGGCGCCGGCTCGACCTTCGTCCTCCGGCTGCCCGCCGGCCCTCCGCTGGCCGCCCCCGTCGCGTCGGTCAAGGCTGGCTGACCGGGCTCCAACCCCCGCTCGCTCCCAACCGGGGACATTTCACCGCGCCAGGACGATGCCAAGTAACCCCGGCTCGCCGCCCCGTACGATGAGTCCCGTGGCGCCCTTCAGCACGGACGCCGGCTGGCAGCCGCTCCGCCGGCCGCCCCGAGCGAAAGACCGACCGGCCGGGCCCCAGTCAGCCTTTTCCCGGCTGGCGGTCGTCCACATCCTGGCCGTCGCCGGGGACACCTTCGTCACCATAGCCCTGGCCGGGTCGCTCTTCTTCTCCATCTCGCCGGGCGCCGCTCGGGGCCAGGTCGCGCTCTACCTACTGCTGACGGTTGCCCCGTTCGCGGTCGTCGCCCCGTTGCTCTCGCCGGTGATCGACCGCAGCCGTGGCGGGCGGCGGGCCCTGATTATCGGCGGCGCGGCCACCCGGGCCATCGTCTGCCTCGCGATGGCCAGCCACCTCGACGGCCTCATGCTCTTCCCCGAAGCGTTCGCGGTGCTGGTGCTGTCGAAGACGCACATGGTGACCAAGAGCGCCCTCGTGCCGAGCACCGTGTCGGGCGAGGGTGAGCTGGTGGCGGCCAACTCCCGGCTGGCGGTGCTGTCGGTCCTGGCCGGTTTCATCGCCGCCGTGCCCGGGGTCATCGTCCTCAAGGTCGGTTTCCTGGGTGGGCCGTGGGTGGTCCGCTTGGCCGCGGCGGCCTTCGCCGCCACCGCGGTGGCCGGGTTCCGTCTGACCCGGCCCGCCGCCGGCGCCGACCGGCTGCTCCCCGTCGCCGTCGGGGAGGCTGAGCTGCACACGGCCTCGGTGCGGATGGCGGCGTCGGCCATGGGGATCCTGCGGGCGGTGGTGGGCTTCCTGACGTTCCTGATCGCCTTCGCCTTCCGGCACTCCGACGCCCCGGCCTGGTGGTTCGGCCTGGTGCTGGCCGCCAGCATGGTGGGTTCCTTCGTGGGTGCCGCGGTGGCGCCCGGCCTGCGCCGGCGGTGGGCCGAGGAGCGCATCCTCCAGGCGGGCCTGGCCCTGGTCGTGGGTGCGGGGCTGCTGGCGGCCTGGATCGGCGACCTGGCGGCCGCCGCGCTCCTGGCCGGCGTGGTCGGCGCCGCGGCCGGTGCCGGCAAGCTGGCCTTCGACAGCATCGTGCAGCGCGACGCGCCTGATGCCATCCGGGGCCAGACGTTTGCCCGGTTCGAGACCCGTTTCCAGCTGGCGTGGGTGGTCGGTGCCGCCCTCCCCGTCGCCGTCGGCATCCCCAGCGGCACGGGCATGGCCCTGCTGGCCCTCACCTGCGCGGTGGCGCTGTCGTCGTACCTCGCCGGCCTCCGGGCGCGGGATCACCACCTGCACGCCCGGCCAGCTCGCACCCCGATCACCTGAGGTAGGAAGCTATCTTGTCGACAGGTACACCGACTCGGTCGGCCACCGCCTGGCGATCAAGGTCCAACTCGAAGGTCAGGCGTGCGATCCATGATCGCCAACCGGTCCACGGCGTCGGAGCTGAGTTTCCCCCGCCCGATCATTCTGGTCACGCGCCATCTGGCTCTCGGCCCGCTAATCCGGCAGGTCGATGCGGGCCAGCCACAGGCCCGGGGCGTCGAGCTCGGCCGGTGTGGGCAGCTCGCGCTCGGTGGCCCACAGGCGGGCCAGGCCGTCCTCGCCGGCCCGCTCGACCACGCCCCGCACGAATGCCGCCCCCCGCTCGTACTGGCCCCGCCCGAGTTCCAGGCCGAGGAGCCGGGCGGCGAAGCGCTCGCCGTCGGTGGCCTCGCCCCGGCGCCGACGCAGTGCCTCGACGAGCTGGCTGTAGGAACCGATGAGCCCCCGGCCGATGGTGTCCATGATGTGGTCGACGTGGCCCTCGATCACCGCGGTGAGCGTCTCGATGCGGCTCAGCGTCTCCTGCTGGCCGGGGGTGCGCATGGCGCCGAGCAGGGTCTCTGGGTTCCCGAGGATCTTCTGGAGGGCGGCGGCGTCGGTGGGGTCGATATTGGCGAGGCTGGCCTCGAGGGCATCGGGGTCGACCTCGAACCGGCTCACGTACTCGTTGATCAGTTCCTCGAGCCGGGCCCGCACGTGGGGCCGGCCGAGGATGGCGTGGTGGGTGACCTCTTGCAGGCAGATCCACATGCGCAGGTCGTCGGCCGCGAGGCTCCACTGCTCGGCGAAGGCGTCGAGGTTGGCGGGCACGACGAGGAGCTGGTCGGCCGGGAGGCGGGGGAGCGGCAGGTCGTACTGGCCGAGGGCCCGCCGCGACAGGTGGCCGAGCATGAAGCCCGACTGCATGCCGAGCAGCACCGGCCCGAGCATCTTTCCAAGGTCGCCCATGAGCTGGGTGGCGGCGTCGGTCGGGTTGTCATGACCGGCGGTGGACAGCGAGACGGCGAGGCGCTCCAGGAACGGCCGGTAGGCCTCGAGGCTGTGCAACGCCCAGTCGCCCCGGCTCACCGGGAGGATGCTCAGGACACCGCCGGCGATCGACGTGTTGAGCCCGGTGGCCGCGCTCACCTGGAGGTCGGCCACCCGGACCAGCTCCTCGAGGCGGATGCGTTCCAAGGGGTTGACGTTGGACTCGGCCTGGCCGTCGGTGGCCAGCCACGTGGCGGTCTGGCGGGCGACATCCCAGTTCACCGGGCCCTGCCGGCTGAACATGCGAGCCAGGTCGCCGAACATCGGCAGGCCCTCGAAGGGGTTGCCGCCCTCCGGGCCGGAGCTGCTCACCGGCTCATCGTAGGCGCCATCGGGTCCGTACCTTCTCCGGCCAGCATCACGAACCGGGCGGGCGCTCGGCGATGGTGACCAGCATGGGGTGATGCTCGTTGTTCCTGACGATCTCTACCGTGCACACGTCGCCCGAGTGATGGGCGCGGACGGTGACCACCAGCATCCCCATCGACGTGACCGGCTTCCCGTTGACACTCACGATCACGTCACGTGGCACCAGCCCGGCCCGCTCCGCCGGGCTGCCGGCCATGACCCGCTCGACGAGCGCCCCGCCCA
>JANMRJ010000679.1:0-1112 GCA_031370985.1 Acidimicrobiales bacterium | reverse complement strand
GGAAGGAAACCGCGCCCGAATGCTGCTGAAGGCCGATGAACCCCGATGCCGGGTCGAGGTCGGCGCTCACGGCCAAACCCACGTCGGGGTTGGTGTAAGCGCTGGTCCGGTGGTCATTCAGCCGGATGCGGTAGCCGTTGCCCGACACAGAGATCTCATAGTCGTTCCAGGCCCCGGGCTGAAGCGCCGATCCCCGTGAGTACACCTGGGCGCCCGGCTGGCCGGCGGTCGGGATGCCGTAGACGGCGCCGGTGCGGTGCATGTCGGCGCCGTCGGTGCGGGCGATCTCGTCGATCTGGATCTCCAGGCCGCTGTGCACCGCGATCCACGCCGGGTTGGTGGCGACGCGAGGATCGCCGAAGGCAGGAGGAGGAAGGCTGGGGTTTCGAGAACGGACGAACACGCCGGAGTTGTCGCCGAGGGCGTCGATGCGGAACTGCAGCCGGAGCACGAAGTCACCGAAACCCTTGTCAGCGAAGTAGCAGAGCCCGATCTCGGCGCCGGGGTGGGCCACCAGGACGCCCTCGGTCGGGTCGAGGGCCATGCTCCCGGGCCCGGATTGGGCCCAGTGGGCGAAGCTGGCAGCCGTTCCGTCGAAGAGGGACACGAAGTCGGCCTCGAGAGGCGGCGGCGGCAGGGGCGCGACCAGGCGGTCGGCCAGCCGGCGGGCCAGGGCGACGCCAGAGAGCATCGGGTTGGGTGAACCGATGGTGGGCAGGAGGGCGGGGCCGATGGCATAGGCGTTGACCACGTGGTGGAACCGGGCGTCGGGAGTGGTGACCGAGGCGGCCGGGTCGGTGCCCATCCACAGGGTCCCTGCTTCATGGTGGGTCGTGCCCAGCCCGTCGCGGGTCCGGGCCAGATCGTCGGCGGTCGAGGTCCCCACGATTACCTTGCGCACGTCGTCCGCGGTCTTGTCCATTGCGGCCCACAAGTCGCGGTCGTTGGCGGTCTGTGCCGTCTCCCCAGGTTGAACCGGGTCCCGGGGGTTGCCCATCTGCACGAAGGCGCGGCGGGTTCCGAACTCGTCGGTCTCCGGTGAAAGCGTCACGCGATTGGCGGGGTTGCGGGGCTGCAGCTCGCCTTCGCCACCCCCGAGACGCCGGCCGGGG
>JANMRJ010000726.1:0-1278 GCA_031370985.1 Acidimicrobiales bacterium | reverse complement strand
CCTCGCGACCGCCTACTACCTCGCGACCCGCCACGGGATCACGAACGTCGCCGTCGTCGAGGCCGACTACATCGCGTCGGGCAACACCGGCCGGAACACGACGATCATCCGGGCGAACTACGCGATCCCCGAGGCGATCCGCTTCTACGACCATTCGATGAAGCTCTACCAGGGCCTCGAAGCCGAGACCGGCGCGGCGATCTTCCATCGCGAGAAGGGTCACGTCTGGCTCGCCCATTCGGAGATGGGGATGCGAACGGAGCGCGGCCGGTGCCTGTTGAACCAGGCGATGGGCGTCCGGACGGAGATGCTGACCCCGGCCGAGGTCAAGGCGCTGATCCCCGAGATGGATCTGACCGGCGGCGGCCGGTACCCGGTGTTCGGCGCGTCGCACCACGTCGAGGCGGCGACCGCCCGACACGACCGGGTCGCCTGGACGTTTGCATCCGGCGCGACGGCGCGCGGCGTGCATGTGATCCAGCACCGGCCCGTCACCGGGTTGCTGCGCGACGGACCCGGCCCGAGCGCTCGCGTCGTGGGCGTGCGGACGGCTGCCGGCGACATCCGCGCCGGGATCGTCCTGAGTGCCGTCGGCGGCCGGGTCACCGAGATGGCCGGCCACGCCGGCGTCCGGCTGCCGGTCCGGACGCACCCGCTCCACGCATTCGTCACCAACGACTTCGAGCAGGGTCTCGACAAGATCGTCGCCTCGACCGAGCTCGCCTGCTATGTCAGCCAGACCGAGCGCGGCCAGATGCTGATCGGCGCCGAATTCGACAGCCAGCCGTCGTTCTCGCGGCTTTCGTCATTCGACGCGCTCCGGAGCTACGCGTACAAGATCACGATGCTTCTGCCGTTCCTCCGCTCGATGCGGATCCTCCGGACGTGGGCGGGGCTGTGTGACATCTCGGCCGACTGGAGCCCGATCATGGGCGAGACGGGCGTCGACGGGTTCCTGATCACGACCGGCTGGGGGACGTGGGGCTTCAAGGCGATCCCTGCGGGCGGCGAGGCCCTGGCCGAGCGGATCGCGACCGGGAGGACTCCCGAGCTGATCGCGCCGTTCTCGCTCGAGCGCTTCCGGCGCGATCATGTTCTCGCCGACCAGGCGTCGGCCGGGACGCGCTGATGCACACCCTCGCCTGTCCACGCTGCGGCCGTCGTCCGCTCGACGAGTTCACCTTCGGCGGCGAGCGGCGAACGACCGCTTCGCCGATCGACGATCCGGATGCGCGCGATTTCGACGAGGTCTGGGTCTTCGACAACCCCGACGGCGTC
>JANMRJ010000663.1:0-14136 GCA_031370985.1 Acidimicrobiales bacterium | reverse complement strand
GCCGCGGGGAAGACGAGGGCGCCCAGGTTGAGCGCCCAGGTGACTGCGCCGGTGGCGAAGGCGATGAGCAGCAGCAGGCCGGTGCGGTTCACCACACTGTCCACCGTCATGCGCCCGGTTTCCCGGCCGGTGGCGCTGCGGGCCGCGTAGGCCTCCTCGAGGGGATCGACGGTCTGCTGCCCCTGCCCGTTGAACGCGGGACTCCGGGTGAGCGCCGGGTTATTGCTCGTACGCACGGTGAGGTCCTCCTCGACGGGACGGGCGCCGCGCCCGTCCCTCATGTCTACAACGCCGGCCGGGCTGAAAAGGTGCCGAACGTCAGAAGAACCGGGGCGCTCCTCCCGCACCGGCAACTGCTCACTCGATCGTGATCTCCGGCTGGTGGCGGTCGGCGTAGACGATCGGGCCGACCGTGGCGCCGGCGCCGGCCAGCCGGACGGCCAGGTCGTCCAGGGCCGTGCGCAGTGCCCCGTGCTGGCGGGCGGTGACGGCCTAGCCGAGGAACAGGCCGACATCGGTCGCCTCGGTCAGGCAGGTGTCTCGGGAGTCACGGCAGTTGTAGGCCCAGCAGATCACCGTCGTGCCGGCGCCGTAGACGGCGACCTTGTCGGTGAGGGGCATGTCGCCGCTGCCGAGCGGGCTGAAGGAGTCGCTGGCGGGGTCGGCTAGGCGCAGGTCGATGCGGTCCGACGGCAACCGCGACACGTCGTAGCCGCCGAGCGGCGCCAGGTTGCGGGTGGCGATCTCGCAGTAGAGGTCGACGAGGGCCAGCCCGGTGCGGACGGGGCCGCTCTTGAGGGTGCGGCGAGCCAGCTGCTCGGGGCTGGACTTGTACGTGGACGGCTTCAGCCCGCAGGCGGCGATGGCGGTCCGCCAGTCCTTGACCAGGGGATGGTCGGCGACGAGCTCGATGGTGACATCCTGGCTGACCAGGGCGATGGCCGTGTCCACGGGGAACGGCTGGGTCGCGGCCTTCGCCGCCGCGGCCCGCAGGTTGGAGGCGACGAAGCCGCCGACGAGGACTCCTGGTTGGCGGTCGGTGATGGCGCCGGCGATGCCGACGCTGATTCTAGGCATCCAGTGCTAGGCATCCAGCCCGGTGCGGACGTTCTCCAGGACCCTCTTCCGCCACTGGATCGTGGTGGCGAAGTTGTCCTTGTCGATCTCGGCCAACCTCAGGTGCATCTTGCGGATCTGGTGGTGGGGGACCGACGACCACAGGTGGTGGAGGCTGTGGTGGCCATCGCCGTGGGGGTGGATGATCCAGCGGTGGGCCCAGCCCAGGTTGGAGATGGTGGCGTTGAAGGCGGTGTCGCCGGCGATGAAGCGGTGCTCGCCGGCCTCGCCGAGCATGCGGATCACCGGCAGGGCCAGGCCCAGGCCGGCGAGGAAGTGCAGCCACGTGACGAGGGCGAGGGCAGGACTGGCGACCAGGGCCACGACGCCGGCCACGACCGCGAACCAGGCGCCGGAGAGCGCAAGGGTGGTCGGGCTGGTGCCGATGGTGGTGTACCAGGACCAGTTGTAGGCCGGCAGCCGGCGGACAACACCCTTGACCAGGTCGCCGCCGGACAGGCCGGTCATGGCCTCGAGGTCGAACCGCTCGTAGCGGATGATGTCGGGGTCGTCGGCGCTGCCGAGGCGAGCGTGGTGGACCATGTGGCTGCGGCGGTACTCGCCCACCTGGCTGGCGGTGGGGAAGCCGGCGAGCACGTTGGCCAGCAGGTCGTTCCAGCGGCCCTGGCGCTGCCAGTTGCGGTGCGACGCCTCATGCACCATGCACTCCAGCGCCCGTCCGCAGCGGCCGAGGAAGATCACGGCCACCACGCTGATCGCCCACGCCAGGGGCGCCGGAAGCACGACGTGGGCCACCGCGGCGGCCACGCCGGCGCCGATGAACATGGCGACATCAGCGGCTGCGGTCAGAGTGGAGCGGCGGAGGTCGGTCTTGGCTGCTGCGGTCAGGATCGGACGGGCGGCCGCCGGCAGCTTGTACCCCCGGGGCAGGCCCCGCTGGGCCGTTTCCGCCGCTCGTAGCTCCTGGGCCTGGGACCGCCACTCGCGCGGGTCCTCGGGCTGCAGGGGTACGTCGGCGTACCGTGTCTCTGACAAACCCAGGGTCTCTGACAAACCCAGGGTCTCTGACAAACCCAGCGTTTCTGACAAACCCAGCGTTTCTGACAAACCAGCCTCCTACGACGAGCGATCCGTCGCAGTCTCCCGGTTGCGGCGCCGCCAGACCAGAGAGCGAACCGTCAACCAAGGCTCAACTTGCGGGCGTAACCACCCCGATGGGCAAGGTGAGGCGGGTGCGGCGGTGCACCAGCAGGCGCCGGCCGATCTCATGGACATCGAGAGCGACGATCACCGGGCCGGCGCCCGGCTCGAGTAGATCCACGTCGATTTCGGCCACGCAGCGCTCACCAGGCTTGAGGATGTTCGACACCCACCAGCCCCGCTCGGGCGGCCGGCTGTCCTTGCGGGTCACCATCACCCGGCCCCGGGGGCCCTCGACGATCGTGCCCTCCAGCTTGCGGATCACGCCCGCCTCCCGGCCCCGGTTGACCAGCTCGACCTCGGCGTGGACGCCGCCCACGTCGGTGCCCATGATCGTGCTCGGCCCGAAGCCGATCTCACTGTCGCCCTGGACCCGCGCCAGCACGAACCAGCCGGCGGTCGCGGCCGCACCCGCCAGGCCGGCAGCGCCTAGCAGACCACGGATCACTCGCATACGACCTGGATGCGGTCCAGCTTGGGGTCCTGGGGGCCGACGATCCGCCCGCCGGCGGCGACCTGGGCGGCCAGGTGGGCCACCAGTGCCGGCGTGAGGCGCTCGCCGGGCACGACGACAGGGATCCCCGGAGGGTAGGTGGCGGCCATTTCGGCCGAGATGCGCCCGACTGAGTCGGCCAGCGCTACTCGCTCCTGGCGGGCGTGGAACGCCTCGCCCGGGCTCATGACCTGCTCGGGCACCTCGTAGAGCGCCCGCTCGACAAAACCCTGCGAGTTCAGGTCATGTTCGCTGGGGTGGTCGGCGATGGAGTGGAGGGCGGCGACGAGTTGGTCGAGGTCGGGGCGGCTGTGGCCCATGGTCACGTTGGCCAGCACGTTGGCGTAGTCGGCCATCTCCATCGTCACCGCGTAGTCGTTGAAGAGCTTCTTTTCGACCTCGTAGCCGGTGTAGCCGGTGCTGATGACGTTCACCGATAGCCGGGTCGGGTCGAAGTGCACCACGCCGTGCGAGCCGATGAGGCGCTTGTCGAGGCAGGACAGGAGCGGGTGCTCCTCGATACGTGACCGGGCCTCCTCGGCCAGCTCGATCGCTGTGGTCAGCAGTGCCTCGCCCTCGGTGGCCATTTGCATGCGGGCCGCGTCGATCGACGCCCGGAGCAGGCATGACGGGCTGGTGCTTTGCAGCATCCGGTTGACGACCTCCACCCGGTCGTGGTCGACGAGGTCGCCCCGTACGTGGAGCATCGAGGCCTGGAGGAAGGCACTCAGCAGCTTGTGGGCCCCGTCGACCACCATGTCGGCGCCCTGGGACAGGGCGTGTGGGGGCAGGTTGGGGTGGAACGGGAAGTGCGGGCCCCATGCTTCGTCCACCAGCAGCGGCACGCCATGACGGTGGGCCGCGTCGGCGATTCCGGCTACGTCGGAGCACACGCCGTAGTAGGTGGGGGACACGATGAGGACGGCCCGCACCTCGGGATGGGCGGCCAGGTTGGACTCCACCTGGGCCGGCGTGACGCCGTGGGCGATATGGCTTTCGGGGTCGAGCTCGGCCGGGATGTAGACGGGGCGGACCCCACCCATCATCAGCGCCGAAATGATTGACCGGTGGGTGTTGCGGGAGGTGAGGATGGTGTCGCCGGGATGGCAGACCGCAGTGACCATCACCTGGTTGCCGAGGGTCGACCCGTTGGCCAGGAACCAGGTGCGGTCGGCCCCGTAGGCCTCGGCGGCCAGTTCCTGGGCCTGGTCGAGGGCCGAGCCCTCGACGCCGTCCATGTTGCCGAGCCCGGGGCTGATATCGAGGGCGAGCATGCGGTCGCCGAATGCGGCCCGAACGTTGGGGTGGGCGCCCTTGCCCTGGATATGCCCGGGCGTGTGGAACGCGGCGCGTGGCACCTTGGCATACGCGCACAGCGCTTCGAAGTAGGGGGCTGATGATTGGTCCATCGGGGTGCTGACGCTCAGATACTCGGTCTCAGGATGCCCGGACGAGCACGAGTGGGGTGCGCTCCTCCGCGTTGCCCTGGGGGTTGGGGCGCATGGCCGACACCAGCAGGTCGTGGTCGATGAAGGGCGAAGCGCCGCAGATCTCGACCCGCCCGAGGTCGTTGGCATCGACGACGGCCGCACCGCAACCGAGGGCGTTGGCCACCTTGCACGCCACGCCAGTGGGGTCGTCGGGGCCGAGGACGATGTCTTGGGTGTAGGGCGGGAGGTTGCCGGGCACGTCGTCTATCCAGGTCACCTGGCGGCCGGCGATGCGGTAGAAGTCGCCGTGGCGTCCGAGGACCCGCCCCGGCATGGCGACGAGGAGGGCGGCCAGGATGCGGGGCAGGCCGGCCAGGTCGATGGCGACCTGGAATGCATAGGGATTGCACAGGCTGCTGTCGAAGTCGAAAAGGCGGCACAGGACCCGAGCCGGCACGCCGGGGTGCACGTCGTCGAGGTCGACGATTCGGCCCTGGGTGATGGCCAGCGGCGATTCGCAGATGACCAGGATGTCGGACGGCTCCGGCCGGAGGCCGGCGGAGTCGAGAGCGCCCTGCGCCACCTCGATGATGTCGTCGCCCGGGACGAGCAACGCTGTCTTGAGTGGCATGACCAACATCGCGTCGCAACCGTACCCGAACCCATCCTCGGAACCTGGATCCCCAGGCGGTAATGTTCAGGCCGCGAACCAGTCCGAGATCCTCGCCGACCGCCTCCGCCGACTGCGGGCCAAGGAGCACCTCACACGTGAGGGGCTCAGTGTGCGCACGGCCGAACTCGATCCTCAACGCCCCGTTTCGGTGGCCATGATCGGGCTCATGGAGAGCCGGTTGAAGCCCTACCGGCTCCCCACCCGCATGAGCACCCGGGGCCTGGCCATCGAGACGGTGGCCCGGGCGCTGAACGTGGAGCTCGAGGAGCTGCTCGACTGCTTCTCCGACGACGACCTGGCCCGCTCCTGCTTCGCCCACCGTCGGGCGGCCCAGGTGCCGCACCTGGCCGGCGGCAAAGCGTTTGCCGCCTTTGTCGCCTCCCTGCCCAGCCGGTCGGAGGACTTGCTACGTGTCCCGGGGGCGGCCCACCTCCAGAACACCGAGGCCTTCGCCTACCTGTTCGCCCTGGAGCGGGAGTACCCCGGCCTGGAGATGCTCGTCGCCGATGAGCCGCCGCTCCTCTTCCTCGACGACGAGGACCGCACCCGCTGGACCGACGGCATGGACCTCGCGCCCACCGACGCGGCCACGTTTCGCGACCTCTTCGCCGACTACCAGGCCCACTTCCGGACCCTGGCCCTGAGCGGCCGGAAGCGGTACCAAGTCGTGCTCAACCGCCAGACATTCGCCGCCTTCCTCTCCAACAAGACGCCGGCCAAGGCCGCCGCCCTCGTTGACGACATGATCTCCGTGCTGCACGGCGCCCCGCTGTTCCAGATGTTGCTGGTCGACTACCCGCGGGCGCCCGAGGAGCTGGAGATCATCTCTCGGCACACGGCGATCCCGCCCGACTTCGCCGACACCCTCAGCGTGGTGATCCGCCAGACCTCGCGCAGCTCGGCCACCGTCGAGTACTCCCTAATCCCGATGCCGCAGACCTACATGTCGCTGCACCGCGACATCGCTGAGGCCAACCGGGCCTGGTCCATCGGCCTCGACCAGTACGAGTCCCGTCACCGCCTGGCCGGCGGGTCGGGGTGGGCCCGGGCGTCGAACGAGACGACCACCCAGCTCCTCAAAGAGGTGCTGGCCTCTCTCGGATAACGACAGGCCTCCCTCGGATAACGTGCGCGCGGTGGACCAAGCGTTGCTCGAACTGCTGTGTTGCCCCAAGGACCAGGGCGCCCCGCTCACCGAGTCGGGCACCTCCCTGGGGTGCCCGACGTGCGGCACGCTCTACCCGGTCGTCGATGGCATCGTCGTCTTCCTGAGCGCCCAGGAGCTGTCGGACCAGGAGGAGAAGGAGCGTAACTTCCGCAGCCAGGAGAGCGAGTGGTACGACGACATGTACGTCGGCTACACGGACCTGGTCGAGGTGCCCACCGTCGTGCGCCGGCTGGGCCGGCCCTTCGGGCCGATCCTCGACGCCGGGTGCGGCACCGGGCGCATTACCGAGGCGCTGGTCCCGCTCGGTCAACCCATCGTGGCCATCGACTACAGCGAGGCCTGCCTGCGGCGGATGCAGCAACGCACCGCCGGCGCTCGGGTCCTGGCCCTGCAATCCGACCTCCGCAACCTGCCGCTGCGGTCCGATGTCATGTCGGCGGCCATCTCCATCGAGGTCCATCCCCATCTGCGGGACGGCGACCGGGAGCGGTACCTCGGCGAGCTGGCGCGGGTCATGGCCCTCGGTGCGCCCCTGTCCATCTCGACGCTCAATTACAACCTGGTGTTCCGGGCCTGGCAGGCGATGGGCAACGCCGGCGCCCGTGAGGGCAAGCACGTGCTCGGCAACGACTACCACTACCGGCGGTTCGACCGGACCGAGTTCCGCCGCGAGCTGTCCCGGTGCTTCGAGGTGGAGGAGCTGACGGGCATCCGGAACATCCCGGCCCGCAGCCTGGCCGGCGCGGTGAGCAAGGTCGGCTGGCGCAAGGGTGGCGACAAACTGCTCAGCGTGCTCAACGAACGGGGTTACAAGGTCGACCATTTCCTCGAGCGCACCGCGGTCGCCGGCATGGTCGGGTTCTTCTGGCTGGCGAAGGCCGTCAAACGCCCGGCCTCGTCCTGAGCGCCCGTCGTTTGAGTGCCAGCCGACCGGCCTCCCCGGTCATGCGCCGTTCGCGACCCGGCGGGACGGATGGGTGGGCTCCGGCGCCAGCAGAAGGAGCATGCCCCGGCGGGTCACGCCCTCGTAGGCGCCGACACGTCCCCAGAACACGGGCGGCCCCTCCTGGTCCCGTGTGGGCCGGCGCCGTCGGACGGCGCGGAGAAAGGCTCGCCGGGCGCTCACGGGTACATCTTGGTGCGCCGGGCGGCGCTCGGGGTGCATCCCCTGCGCTGATGCCGCATAGAGTCCCGCCCATGGCAACCGAAGAGGAACTTCAGCAAGCCTGGATCAACACCCGACTGAAGGTGCTCCAGGCCATCGACGGACAGGTGGGATCACCCAAGGTGACCACGGACAACGCGTCCCAGGCTCTGGACTTGGCCGAGGCCTACGCCTGGCTGACCCGGCCCGACCAGAGCCACGGCAAGGGCGCCTGAGCGGAGTCGCGCGGGCGGTGCGTCACACCGTGCGGCGGTGCCGGCGCAAGGATAATGCCAAAGGGCCTGGGCCGTAGCGGTCCGGGTCCTTTTCGAATCCTAAACCGACCCGCCGGCGGAGAACCCTTGAGGGCTGATCCGGTAGCCTTGCGAGGCGCTGCCCGGATGGCGAAATTCGGCAAACGCGATGGTCTCAAACACCATTGTCCGAAAGGACTTGCGGGTTCAAATCCCGCTCCGGGCACGCACGCAGGCAGTCAGTCAGCGCTTCGGACCGATGTGATCGCAGCCAAGAAGGCGAGCGAACTCATCCCCTGCGACTGCGCCGCCAAGTAGATCTCGAACACGCTCGACATCTTCCGCTGGACGCGTCATCGCAGCACATTCTAGTCGAACATGTGTTCGTAGTCGCGCGTCAAAAGATGGAGTCCCGAGGAAGATTCCCTTCGCCCGGCCCGAGAGCCGGTCTCTGGGTTGCCCCCTTGGGACTCCGAGGGTCACTATAAGCACGCCGGCCCCTCGTGTCAAGAGCCTTGACGACGGGCTTTAGACGCCCCAGGTCGTGGCCCTCTCCAGCAGGAAGCGGCTGACCGCCAGACAGCGGTCGAGCAGGTCGCAGAGCAGCTCCTCGCCGGCCCACACCTTGGCCAACGACACCTGCTGGCGGGCCACGATGGTGAGGCTGCGCTCGGGCGCGTCGGTGACCGAGCCGAACGAGTCGATCGCCGAGACCTCCAACGGCAGCTCCGGCCCGCCCACGCCGGCCAAGTCGGTGGCCAGGACCAGCAAGTCTGGCCCGTTCGGCAGCGGCGGGAGAGCCCACGTGAAGGTCAGTGGGAAGGAGAACTCGTCGGGCGGCTCGTCGTCGTCGGGCAGGTTGGCGGCGACATCCTCGAACGCCAGCAGCACCCGGGGCTCGACTTCGAGGGCCAGATGGAGGTCGAGCGGGCCGCCGCAGCCCTCCTCAGGATGGAGGTCGACCTCCCAGACCTGGCGGAGCGAGTACGTCTCGACGAAGTGACGCTCGTCGTGGACATGGAACCCATGGTCCACGGCGTGGTCCTTCAGCTCTGCGACGTACCCCGCCACGTCGATGGCGGCCAAGCAGTACCTCCTGTGGGTGGATGAACGCAGTCGAGCGTAGGGGATGATCCGGGGCTACCCGCTCCCGGTGTCTCCGCCGGCGCTGTTCGGCGCCTTCGCCTTCGTCGCGCCGGACAGCAGGTTGCGGGCCAGCTGGAGCCCGGCCACCCCCTGGGACAGCGCCTGCGCCAGAGCCTCGGACAGGCCGGCGGCGCCGTTCAGCACGATCATCTGGTCGATGTTGCCGAACGGTTTGGCCGCGGCCTCCACGATGGCCGGCCACTGCTCGGCCAGCTGCTGGCCGATGACGGCGTCCTGGTTCTCGGCCAAGGCATCGGCCCGGGCCTTGATGGTCTCGGCCTCGGCCATGCCCTTGGCCCGCACCGAGTCACCTTCAGCCAGCCCCTTCGCCCGGGTGGCGCCGGCCTCGGCGTCGCCGCGGAGCCGGACCGCCTCCGCCGACGCCGCCGCCTCCAGGCGGACGTGCTCGGCCTCGGCCCCCGCCTCGACTTTCACCCGGTTCCCGTTGGCGGTGGCGGCCAGCTCGACCTCCTGGGCCTTGGCCTCGGCCGCCGAGATCCGGGAATCGCGCTCGGCCCGGGCCAGGGTGACCTTCTGGTACGCCTCGGCGTCGGCCGGCTTGCGCACCTGGGCCTGGAGCCGCTGCTCCTCGAGCTGGGCCTGCAGCTCGGCCACCTTGGTCTCCTGGACGACCACCTCCTGGCGGGACGACGCTTCCGAGAGCGGCCCGGCCTGGCGGGTGATGGCCGCGGCCCGGTCGATCTCGGCCTGGTAGCCGGCCTGCTTGATCTGGCTCTCCCGCCGGGCCTCAGCCTTGAGCGCGTCGGCCTGCTGCTCCTGCTCGGTGGCTTCTCGGTCGGCGTGCGCCTGGGCGATGCGAGCCTGGCTGGCCACCGCGGCGGCGTGGGGCCGCCCCAGGTTCTCGATGTAGCCGGTCGGGTCGTCGATCTCCTGGATCTGGAGCGAGTCGACGATGAGGCCCAGCTTCTCCATCTCGATGCCCGACGACTGCCGGGTCAGCTGGGTCAACTTCTCCCGATCGCGGATCATCTCTTCCACCGTCATGCTGCCGACGATGGCCCGCAGGTGGCCGGCGAAGACGTTGTGGACCCTGGCGTCCATCTGGTCCTGCTGGTCGAGGAACCGCCGGGCGGCGTTGGCGATGGATGTGAAGTCGTCGCCCACTTTGAAGATCACCACGCCCTTGATCCCCAGCGGGATGCCCTGGTGGGTAACGCAGTCGATGGCCAACTCTGCCTCGCGCAGGTCGAGGGTGAGCTTGCGCACCGTCTGGACGCCGGGAACCACCAATGTCCCTTTTCCTGTCACGATCTTGAAGCCGAGGCTCTCCCGGACCGCGTCGCCGGGGGAGTGTTCGCGGATACCGGAGATGATGAGTGCCTCGTTGGGCTCGGCCACCCTCCAGCAGGCTCGGAACAGCGCGACGGCGAGGACAAGGGCGACGGCGACGGTGATGAGGATGTTCACGTCAGGACCTCCAGAGAGGGGAGCGGGTCACATACGGGCGACGACCACCGTGCGGGGCGGGTAGTACTCGACGATCACGATGCGGGTGCCGGTGGCGAAGGTGTCGTCCGAATCAGACGCATAGGCGTGGAACGCCTCGCTCCCGCCGCGGATGGGGACCATGACCTCGCCGAGCTTCCCCGGGCCGATCGTGCCGGTGACCCGGCCGACCTTCCCGACCATCTGATGGTCCAGCACCACTCTCCCGTTCCGTGTGCGCCTCCTCAGTGTCGCAGGCCCCTGGCCCTATCGCTGTAGCGTCGATGGGGGTGACCGACGACGCGCTCCTCGCCGTGCTCTCGGATGCCTCCGCCGCCGTCCGCGCCGCCCTCGACGACCTGGGCGACTGGGGGCTGGCCGGCACCCGTCCAGGCCAGTACTTCTCCGACATAGCCGCCGACAAGGCCGCGCTCGACGTGCTGCGCGGCGCCGGCCTCGGCGTGCTGAGCGAGGAGACCGGACCGCATGACACCGACCGCGACATCGTCGTCGTGCTCGACCCGGTCGACGGGTCGACGAACGCGGCCCGCGGCATCCCGTGGTTCGCCACCAGCCTGTGCGCGGTCGACGCCCGGGGCGCCCGGGTGGCGCTCGTCGTCAACCAGGCCACCGGCGAGCGGTTCGAGGCCGTCCGGGGCAAGGGCGCCCTTCGCAACGGCCGACCGACTGGGCCCACGACCTGTACCCGGATCGACGACGCCATCCTGGGCCTCACCGGGTACCCCCCCGTCGACTTCGGCTGGCGGCAGATGCGCTCGCTGGGCGCGGCTGCCCTTGACCTGTGCGCCGTCGCCTGTGGTCACCTTGATGGCTACGTCGACTGCTCGAAGCACGCCCACAGCCCCTGGGACTACCTGGGCGGCATGCTCGTGTGCCAGGAGGCCGGCGCCTTCGTCGCAGAGGCGGCCGGGCGGGAGCTGGTGGCGCTCGACTGGACCGACCGGCGGGTGCCAGTAGCGGCGGCCACACCGGCACTGTTGGCCGAGCTATTGGCCGCCCGCCAGGCGTTCCCGGTGCCGGCCACCGCGGTCTAGCCCGGTGCCGCCGACGGCGCGAGACCGCGCCCAGACCATCCTGCTCGCCGGCTACAAACGGCTGCCCCAGGCCGCCCGGCTGTTCGTCATCCGTCGGGCCACACCGTCGTTCCACCTCGGGGCGCTCTGCGTCGTCGAGCGGCCCGACGGTCACATGCTCCTCGTGCGCCAGTCCTACCGGCGCGACGGCTGGGCGTTCCCTGGCGGGTTGCTCCGGCGAGGGGAGGAGCCGGCCGACGCCGCCCGCCGTGAGATCAGCGAGGAGCTGGGCATCGACGTCGACCTTCAGGGGCTCCCGGTCGTGGTCATCGACGTGAACATGCGCAGGGTGGACGTGGTTTTTAGCGCCCACCTGGCCGAGGGATCGCCGCAGCCAGACCGGACTGGCCACTCGCCAGAGATCAGCGAGGTCCGGTGGTTCGCTCCGGACGGCCTGCCCAGCCTTCTGCCCGAGGCCGCCGCCGCCCTCATCCAACTCGGTCGTACCTTCCCGCCCCGGTAGCCTCCTGCGGCGTCGGGCGCTTAGCTCAGCTGGTTAGAGCACATCCCTTACAAGGATGGGGTCGGGGGTTCGAGTCCCTCAGCGCCCACCGACAAAGCAGCAGGGCAGAGGGGGTAAAGGGCCGCGAAATCGGGCGGCGGCGGCCAGGCCGGCGCACGGCTGGTGCACATCAGGAAACGGCCGAGGTCGATGATCGCGGCCGCCGGCGTGGCGGTCGATGCGGCGATGAAGGCGTCGAGACGGTCGGCCAGAGCCTCTCCGTGCTCAGGAAAAGGGTGGGCGTGGCGACTCTTGGTGAACGCCGCGGAGCCGTGGCCGGCCCACTTCGCCACCTCAAGGCCCGAGGTGGCCCGCACCTGTGCGCCGTCGGGAGACGTGGAGATCAGGGACGTGGATGGGAATGCCGCCCGGTGTGCTTCGACCTCCGTCATGACCCGCCGGGGGAGGGTTACCGTCCGACGCCCGGCCTTGGTCTTGGTGGCGCCCTCGACGAGGCCGGCGCCGCTCACCTCGATGACCTTGCGGCAGATCGTCACGGTCCGGTGGGATCCGCTTCGCCCGGACCGCGGCCTTCATGACCTTGCCCATGATCTGGGCGGATTTGACGACGGTGGCCGGCGCCCGGCGGGTGCTCAGCTCATTCACCCAGGCCTGGCAGTCGCGGTAGTCGATGGTGACGAGCTGCCCGGTGGCCGAAGACCGGCAGGATGTGCGTGCGCAGGCTCGACTTGTCCCGCGCCCGAGTACTGGCCTCAAGCCCGACCATCGTCGCTCGAAGTGCTCGTCGACGAAGGGCCCGAGGCCGGAAGCGAGCGTGAGGTGCAGGTAGTTGCATCGCAGGCCCTAACGCCGGACACTCGCGTCACTTGCCCGGAGTCGAGCCATCGAATCGGGCCTACCTCGTCGAGAACGCCGGCACTGTGACCACCTGGACGGCGGCGATCACCGTCGGACCCTACCTCAAGACTCTGACCACGCAGAGAGGCCCTGGGGCTCGCCCGAGTCGACCGTCGCCGGTCAGCAGCTCGCAGCCCAAGACCTCGGCAAGGGCGATGTAGGTCGCGTCGTAGGCAGTGACGTTGGCGCGCAGCTCGTAGCTTCGCCGCATCAGGGGGAGCGTCGGGTAGCGCTCCAGCTCGATCGCCTCGAGGTCGTCGATCGCCTCGGCGAACCGGTCGTCGGACATGGACCCTGCGATCCATCGCTTGCGGAGAACGGCGACCGTCTCGACATCCACCAAGTCCGGCGCGGCAAGCTCGCCGGAAGATCGGACTTCACCCCGAGCCCGATGCCCGTCGACACCGTCGTCGCCGATGACGTTGGCCAGGATCGACGCGTCGACCACGATCAACGTCGGGACCGCTCCTCGGCAAGGTCGTCGACGGCCTGCTGCAGCCCGACCTCACCGCCTCGGCGCTGCTCGATTCGGGCCAGCACGTCCTGGAGGGACGGTTTCGCCGCGAGGCGTCCCAGCTCGGCAGCCAGGTACTGCTGGAGCGACTGGCCTCGCTGCTCGGCCCTGCGCTGGAGTTCGGCATGTACGTGGTCGGGAAGGTCTCGCACTAGGACGTTCGGCATGCTTACAGTATGATAGCGACCCTGTCAGAAGGCAAGGGTTCTCTCGGACCGGCGCCCGTGGCGGCCCGGGGTCGGCAGGGCGCCCCCATATGCCTACCCGTGCCGGCAGGGGTGGCCCGCACCGCCGCGTGGACCGCCATGGGCCAAGGCGATCGAGGTGCGTTCGCTCGGCGGGCTACGGACAGGCGTCGCTCAAGACGGCCGCTGGCGCGCTCGATGACGCCGGCGGTGGTGCTGATCAGCCCGCCCAGCATGGCAAGGCGGCGCCGATGCCGACGGCCCCATCCTCGCCGTAGTGTGCCGGCCCGGTGCGGTGACTGGGAATCTCGTGCGATGGTCAGTGGGCGCGACCCGCTGGGGTCTGGTGACCGGTTCGAGGTGAACCGGTCACCAGACCCGGGAGCCGGTTCGTTAGTCCAGGTCGAAGCGGTCCAAGGTCATGACCTTGTCCCAGGCCGCCACGAAGTCACGCACAAACTTCTCCTTGGCGTCGTCACATGCATAGACCTCCGAGATGGCCCGGAGCTGGGAGTTCGAGCCGAAGACGAGGTCGACGGCGGTGGCGGTCCGCGTGACATCGCCCGTGCCGCCACTGCGACCGTCGTAGACGTTCTCGGACGACATGGACGGCGCCCACTCCGTGCTCATGTCGAGCAGGTTCACGAAGAAGTCGGTCGTCAGCGTGCCGGGCCGATCGGTGAGGACGCCGTGTGTAGCGTGGTCGAAGTTGGCGTTGAGGGCCCGCATGCCCCCGACGAGCACCGTCATCTCGGGTGCGGTCAGCGTCAACATGCTGGCCCGCTCGAGCAGGAGCGCCTCCGCCGGCAGCTTCTCGCCGGCTCGGAGGTAGTTGCGGAACCCGTCGGCGGCCGGCTCCAGCACGGCGAACGTCTCCGCGTCGGTCTGCTCCGGCGTGGCGTCGGCGCGCCCCGGCACGAACGGGACCGTTACGTCCTGCCCGCCGGCCTTC
>JANMRJ010000657.1:0-1832 GCA_031370985.1 Acidimicrobiales bacterium | reverse complement strand
CTCGGCCGAGGAGGCCGACGCCCGGGCCCTCATGACCCTTCTCCAGCTGCGCCAGTTCCGCCAGGACCACCCGGAGCTGGGCAACAGGATGAGCGTGCTGACCGAGGTGCTCGACATCCGCGACGTCAGACTGGCCAGGGTGGCGGGGGCGGAGGACTTCATCGTGAGCGAGCGGATCACCGCGCTCATGCTGGCCCAGCTGGCCGAGGACCCCGACCGGGAGAAGGTCTTCGCCGATCTGTTCGAGACCACCGGTTCGGAGTTGTGCATGCGTCCAGTTTCCGATTACGGGGACCCACGGCCGGGTCTGCCCTACGGTGCCTACGTGTCCGCGGCGCAGCGGGCCGGGCACTTGGCCATCGGCTACCGGTTGACCGGCGCCCGTGGTCGAGATCTGGCCTCGGCGATCCACCTGGATCCTCCCAAGTCGAAGCCCGTCGACCTCAGCCCCGAGGACCGCCTGATCATCGTCGTGAGCCGTGGCACCGATGCCGCCCTGGCTCTCGGTGCCAAGGGCAGCGCCCGTCAGTACGAAGGGACCGCAGCCGGTTAGATCTTCGCCTGCACGCTCGGGGCCCGGCAGGCCCGCCGCAGTGCCATTCCGCCGATAACGGCGGCCACGGCCGAGGCCGCGAGTACGCCGAGCTTGGCGGCGTCCTGCGAAGGTCCTGGCTCGAAGGCGAGCTCGGCGATGAACAGCGACACGGTGAAACCGATCCCCGCCACGGTGGCGATGGCGATCATCATCGGCCACGTGGCCCCTTCGGGAAGGCGTGCGATACCAACGCGCGCCGCCAGCCAGGCCGCCCCGGTGATCCCCAGCGTCTTGCCGACAACCAGGCCGAGCATCACCCCGCCAGTCACCGCGGTGGCTCCAGGGGCGTCGAAGGAGTCGCCCTTGATGACCACCCCGGCGTTGGCCAGGGCGAACAGTGGCACGATCAAGAAGCTCGACCAGGGGTGCAGCAGATGGGCGATGCGCTCGGCCGGCGACACCGAGTGCCGCGCCAGCCTGGTCATGGCCTCCATGCCGTGGGCCGTCGGTTCATCGTCGAGGTTCGTCGCCCATTTCCGTGTCACGGCCGCAGGCACCAGCCGCTGTGCCGGGGTGATCAGCCCGAGCACCACGCCGGCGATGGTTGCATGCACGCCCGATGCATAGGTGACCAACCACAGCGCGGCGCCGAGCGCGACGTAGGGGACCACCCAGACCACCCCGGCCCGCTTGAGCAGCACGATGGCGACGACCAGGGCGCCGGCCGCGACGAGAAACTGCGGCTGAAGGCCCGCGGAGTAGAAGAGGCCGATCACCACGATGGCCCCGATGTCGTCGACGATGGCCAGGCTCAGGAGGAAGAGCTTGAGCGACGCCGGCACCCCCCGGCCCAGCAGGGCGACCACACCGATGGCGAAAGCGATATCGGTGGCCATCGGGATTCCCCACCCCCGCGACCCGGCGCTGCCGGCGGTGACGAGGAAGTACATCAAGGCGGGCACGACCATGCCGCCGAGTGCGGCAACGGCAGGCATGGCCGCTGTCCTCGGATCCCTGAGCTCTCCCTGGACCAGCTCGCGCTTGATCTCCAGCCCCACGACGAAGAAGAAGACGGCCATGAGGCCGTCGTTCACCAAGCCGTGGAGATCTGCCTCGAGAACGTACCGGCCGAGGTTGACGGAGACCTCGGTGCCCCAGATCGACTGGTACGCGGCAGCCCAGGGGGAGTTGGCCCAGACCAATGCCACCAGCGCGGCGACCAGCAGCAGGACTCCCCCGGATGCCTCGGTGTCCATGAAGTTCCGGACCGACTTCGGCAGCCGGCGTCCCGGTAGGG
>JANMRJ010000604.1:0-1348 GCA_031370985.1 Acidimicrobiales bacterium | reverse complement strand
TCAGCCCCGGGAACTGATCGGGGCGGATCTTCACCGCCATCACGACTTCCTCCAGGGCGGCGTTGCCGGCCCGCTCCCCCAGGCCGTTGACGCAGACCTCGATCTGGCGGGCGCCGGCCTGCACGCCGGCCAGCGAGTTGGCCGTGGCCAGGCCCAGGTCGTTGTGGCAGTGGACCGAGGTCACGTAGTCGCCTTTGACCTCGCGGCGGACGTACTGGATCAGGGCGCCGAAGTCCCAGGGGATGCCGTAGCCGACCGTGTCGGGGATATTCAGGGTGGTGGCCCCGTTGTCGACCGCGGCCTGCAGCACCTCCAGCATGAAGTCGAGCGGGGTGCGAGTGGCGTCCTGGGGGCTGAACTCGACATCGCTGGTGTGCTCGGCCGCCCGGGCCACGCCGCTACGGGTGGCGGCCAGCACCTGGACCCGGTCCATCTTCAGCATGTGCTCCATGTGCTGAGGGCTGGTGGAGATGAACACGTGGATGCGGGCCCGCTCGGCGTCGCGCAGGGCGTCCCAGCACCGGTCGACATCGGTCACCTGGGTGCGCGACAGGCCGGCGATAGCCGGGCCCTGCACGGTGCGGGCAATGGCACGGACCGCCTCGAAGTCACCCTCGCTGGCGACGGGGAACCCGGCCTCGATGTAGTCGACCCCGAGCCGGGCCAGCTGCTCGGCGATCTCCAGCTTCTCGGCCGCGTCGAGGGAAATGCCCGGCGACTGCTCGCCGTCGCGCAGCGTGGTGTCGAAGATGATCAGCTTCTGGTCGGTGTCAGGGCTCATGGAGGACATCCGTTCATGTGGAGGGCTCTCTCTGGAAAAGAAAAAACCCCTCGGCCCGAAGGTCGAGAGGCGAAATGACGAGCACCGGAAGGCGCCCGCCGCTACGTAAGGAGGAGGGTGCTGAAGGTGCGCGCGGCAGTGGAGGGGCGGGACATCTGCCTTCGAGGATGACAGTCGCGCCGCGAACCGTCAAGTAGGGTCGCCCCGATGATTGGAGCTTCACCGTGGTCAGGCTGATCAAGACGTCCCTGCGCCTGGGCATCCGCCTCGGGCTGGTGGGCGGCATCGGGTTCGCCCTCTTCAAGCTGGTCAAGGGCCGGCAGGCCAAGTTCGGCAGCCCATCGACCGATTGGGCGCCGGCGCCGGTGCCCAATCCCAACCTGCCCAAGCCGGTCCCCGAGCCCGAGCTCGTCTCGCTGGTCGAGCTCCACGAGGTCATCGAGAAGAAGGCGGCCGAGAAGGCCGTCATCGTCGAGACCCCGCCGGCGCCCGTCCTCTTGCCCGTGCCCGACGTGGTCGCGTTGGTGGGCGAGTCGGCTGTGAAGAAGACCCCGCCGCCAGCCAAGA
>JANMRJ010000586.1:0-3342 GCA_031370985.1 Acidimicrobiales bacterium | reverse complement strand
CAACTTCCCCACCTACGTAGCCGACGCCCGCGAGGGGCGGGGCCCCGCCGGCGACCTGGTCAAGCGGTTCAACCTCGACCAGCGGATCGTCGATGCCCAGGACAGCATCGAGAAGAGCATCGGCAGGGCCGGCAGCGGTGCCCTCAAGGTCGCCGGGCAGGTCCTGGGCGGGGTGGTCTCGATCCTGACGATCCTCGTGTTGTGCCTGATGATGGTCCTGTACGGGCCGGGCTTGCTCAACGACGCCGTGGCCGTCCTCGACCCCGAAAAGCAGGAGCGGGTCAAAGCGGTGGCATCGGACTGCGCGCGCGCCATCACGGGCTACGTGATGGGCAACCTGCTGATCAGCATTATCGCCGGCGTTCTCACCGGCATCGCCCTCCTCGCCTTCGGCGTGCCCTTCGCCGGCGTGCTGTCGCTATGGGTGGGCTTCGCCGACCTCATCCCCCTCGTCGGCGCCACCCTCGGCGCCATCCCCACGATTGGGGTGGCCTTCCTGCACTCCACCCCGGCCGGCATCGGGATGCTGATCTTCTACATCGTCTACCAGCAGTTCGAGAACCACGTCCTGCAGGTCGTGATCATGTCGAAGACGGTGCAGATCAACCAGCTCTTCGTGCTGGTCAGCGTGCTGATCGGCGTCGAGCTGCTCGGCTTCCTGGGCGCCCTGCTGGCCATTCCCGCCGCCGGCGTGCTCCAGGTGATCGTCCGCGACGTTTGGGACCACCGCAAGGGGAGGTTCAAGGAAGAGCCGACGATCGGCACCGACGAGGTTCCGGTCTCTGAGGTCTCCGAATGACCTCGGAGATCGTCGAGGTCGAGGGCCACATCATCGACTCCCTCATCCTGGCCAAGGTGCTCGACGTGATTGTCGATGCCGGCGCCGACTACCGCATGATCGACGTGGAGATCGGCCGCACCAACGTCGACGCCAGCCGGGTCACCCTCGAGATCACGGCCGACAACGACGACGCCCTCGCCGCCCTCCTGGCCGAGCTCCAGATCCACGGCGCAAACCGATTGGCCGAGATCGACGCCCTTACACAAGCCGCCGACATCGACGGGGTCCTCCCCGAGGGCTTCTACTCCACCACCAACCTGCCGACCCAGGTGCGGATCGGCGGTCACTGGGCCGATGTCGACAACCCGGAGATGGACTGCTCACTGGTCGTGCGTCCCGACGGGCAGGTCCGCACCGTCCCCATGCACCGGGTACGGACGGGCGATGCCGTGGTCGTGGGCCGGGCCGGTGTGCGGGTGCAGGCCCTGGAACGGCCCCGGGGTGCCAACCCCTTCGAGTTCATGAGCTCCGACGTGTCGTCGGAGAAGCCCAAGGAGCAGCTGGTGGCGCGGGTGGCCGGGCGGATCAAGGCGGCCAAGGCCACCGGCGGCAAGGTGCTGGCCGTCTGTGGGCCGGCCGTGATCCACACCGGCGCCGGCCCCGACGTGGCCGACCTGGTGCGGGCCGGCGTGATCGACATCCTCTTCGCCGGCAACGGCTTCGCCACCCACGACATCGAGTCAAACGTGCTGGGCACGTCGCTCGGCGTGCCCCTCGGCGACGGCATGCCGGCCGAGGGCGGGCACAGCAACCACCTGCGGGTCATCAACGAGGTCCGCCGGCGGGGGTCGATCGCCGGCGCGGTGGCCGACGGCTACATCACCGGCGGGGTGATGTTCGAATGCGTGCGACGCGGCGTGCCGTTCGTCCTCGGTGGCTCGGTGCGCGACGACGGCCCGCTGCCCGACGTGTACACCGACGTGGTCGAGGCCGCCGACGCCATGCGGGCCCTGCTCCCCGGCGTGGCCGTCGCCCTCATGCTGGCCTCCACCCTGCATGCCATCGCCACCGGCAACGTGCTGCCCGCCGGCGTCGAGACGTACTGCGTGGACATCATCCAGGCCGTGGTCACCAAGCTGGCCGACCGGGGCAGCCACCAGGCGCTGGGCATCGTCACCGACGTGGGACTCTTCGTGTCCACGCTGGCGCACCACCTCCTTTGACAGCGCTGACCTGGGGGCGGCGGTTCCTCATGTGCCCCCCGGAGCACTTCGGGGTGCTCTACGAGATCAACCCGTGGATGCACCGGGAGGTCTCGGTCGACCTCGACCGCGCCCGGGAGCAGTGGGGCGGGCTGATGGCCGCCCTGGTCACCGCCGGCGCCCAGGTCGAGCTGATGGAGCCCCAGCCCGACCTGCCTGACCTGGTCTTCACCGCCAACGCCGGCATCGTGAACAACGGCCGTTACGTCCCCAGCCGCTTCCGCCACCCCAACCGCCGGCCCGAGGTCGACCACGACGTGGCCTGGTTCGAAGCCCACGGGTTCGAGGTCACCCCCCTACCCGCCGGCGTCGGCCACGAGGGCGCCGGCGACGCCCTGCCCTTCGGCAATGTGTTCCTGTCGGGGTACCGGTCGCGCTCCGACGCCGCGGCCCACGGTCCCCTCTCCACGCTGCTCGGCGCGCCGGTCCGCCCGATCGAGCTGGTCGACGAACGGCTGTACCACCTCGACCTCACCTTCTGCCCCCTCGATGACCGCCGGGCGCTCGTCGCCCCAACCGCCTGGGACCGCTACGGGCGCACGGTTGTCGAGGCCCTGGTACCCGAGCCGTTCGCCCTGGAGGACGACGAGATGCTGGCGTTCTGCGCCAACTCGGTGGTGGTCGGCACGACGATCGTTATGGCCAGCTGCCCGCCACGGGTCGGCCGACAACTCGAGGCATGGGGGTTCGACGTGGCTGTTGCCGGCGTCGGCGAGTTCCTGAAGGCCGGGGGCGGCTGCCGGTGCCTTACGCTCGCTTTGGACGTGGCCGTAGGCCAGGGCCCGAGCGGCCCTCTGCGCGGGTAGTCGGCCATTCCAGGAGCGGCCGCACCCCCACCATCGTCGGGAACCGCGGCGGCTCGCTGAAGCCGAAGCCCGTCGGCGGGTCGATCGGGCCGAGACGGCCGAGGTCGCGGCCGTCGATCGACGCCCACCCGGCCACCAGCCGGCGAACCGACACCGCCCGGTACCACTCCCGCACCCCGCTCGGGCTGACGCCGTAGGTGTTCACCCCGAGCAGCCGGCGGGCGACCGGGCCCTCGACCCAGCGGGTGAACCACGCCGGCCTTGGCCACGGAAAGGCCAGCGCCATCCCTCCGGCCAGGTGTACCTCCAGCCCGACCGCCGGCGCCCGCAGGTGCAGGACCGCGCCGTGCCGGTCGGCGCCGTGCCGGTCGGCGCCGTGCAGGTCGACCACCAGCGGCCCCACCACCACCTCGTCGAAGGCGTAGACGGCGCTCACGTAGTCGACGGCCTCCTCGGACGACGCCAGCAACAGGCGCCGGCCGTCGGGAGACCA
>JANMRJ010000712.1:0-3542 GCA_031370985.1 Acidimicrobiales bacterium | reverse complement strand
CGCCGCGGCGCGAGAAGGGGGCCGCACGGCCCCCTTCTCAGCGCCTGCTGGTTCCGGGGTCACTGGCCGACGGAGAACTGCTTGAGGAAGGTCCAGGCGGGCGGGGTGCCCTTGACCTGGAAGATCGCCATCGTCGGGGTCGTCGGGTCGCCGTTCTTGTCCATGGTGTAGGTACCGGTGGTGAGCTTGAGGCCCTTGGTCTCGCTGACCGCCTTCACGACCTGCTCGCGGGTCGGCATGTTGCCGCCGTTGGCGTCGATCGCGCGACCGATCGCGTCGATGAGGATCCGAGCGCAGTCGTAGGACGGGAAGGTGTACGACCCCTGGTCGGTCGACTTGGGGAACTTCACCTTGAACGCGTCGATGGACGCCTTGGCGTCCGGGTTCTGCGCGGCATCGGCCGCCGCGACGGTGCCGTACATGCCGGTGTTGGCGTTCGCACCGGCGTCGGTGATGCACTGCTGGTTCACGCCGCCATCCGGGGTCATGTACGGAATGTCGGTGGTGAAGATGTCCTTCATCTGCGCCCGCGGGATGCAGACGCTCGTCCCGGAGGTCGCTCCGGCGTAGATGCCCTCGGCACCCTTGTTCTTCGCGTCGCTGAGGAAGGCACGCCAGTCCTTGGTGGTCTTGGTATCGAAGTCCTGACGGAGGACGATCGTGCCGCCCTTCTTCTCGAGCTCCTTGCTGAAGTTGTTGGCCACACCCTTGCCGAAGGTCTCGTTGTCGGACCAGACCGCGATCTTCTTGATCTTCAGCTGGTCGATCGCGTAGTCGGCCATCGCCGGGCCCTGGAAGGTGTCCGCCGCGGCAACACGGAAGTAGTTGTTCGTGCCGGTCGGACGGAGGGCGCTCGGCTGCGGGTTGCAGTAGGCGAACGTCTGGGTGAGGCACTCATTCGTGTTCGACGGGCTGATCATCGCCAGCGAGCCGCGGTTGGCGACCGGGATCTCGGCGAAGGCGACGTTCGAGTTGAACGGCCCGACCATGCCGAGCACCTTGCTGTTGCCAAGGAGCTGCTGGACGTTCTGCACGCCCTTTGCCGGGTCGTGGACGCCGTTGACCGCGTCGTCCAGCGGAAGGAACTTCAGGGTGAAGCCCTTGATCGTGCCGGCCTGCTCGACGGCGAACTGCGCGCCGTTCTGCGCCGGAAGCCCGTCCGAAGCGTCCTTGCCGGACGTCGGGAAGTCGCTCGCGATGATGATCTCGCCCTTGCTCGCTGCGGTGGTGGCCGTGGCCTTCGCCGCGGCGCTGCTCGCCACCGGTGCCGGGGTGCCGCTCCCGCCACAGGCCGCCGCGACGATCGCGACCGCCATGAAGACGGCGGTCAGAGTAAGCCAGCGCTTGTGCATAGATCCTCCCTTGCGTTGGGTATGCCGGTGCCGGCCTCCCCATCCGGGCCCGTTGGGCCCGCTGACAGTCGAGCGTACGGGCACCACGTAGGCTCGTCAACGAAATGACCCTCCGGCTGCTCCGTGGCTCGGACGTGCGGGCGGCCTGCCCGATGGCCCTGGCGATCGACGCCGTCGCCGATGGGTTCGTCGCGCTCTCCTCCGGTCGGACCACCGTCCCCCTCCGGTCCCGGATCGGCCTGGCCGGCGGTGCAGTGGCGCTGACCATGCCGGCCGGCCGGGACGGCGCTCCGTACTACGCGGTGAAGCTCGTCAGCGTCGTTCCGGCGAACCCCGGCCGCGGCCGGCCGCTGGTCGGCGCGCTCGTGCTCCTCGCCGATGCGCTGACCGGGGAGACGCTCGCGATCCTCGACGGAGAGGCGGTCACCGCGCTCCGGACCGGTGCCGCCGGCGGGGTGGCCGCTCGCATGCTCGCGCTTCCGGAGGCGCGGATCGTCGCGCTGTTCGGCGCGGGTATCCAGGCGCGCGAGCAGCTGCTGGCCCTCGCCGCCGTTCGGGCGATCGGCCTGGTCCGAGTGGTCACCCGGTCGCCCGCGCACGCCGGTGCGCTCCTCCGCTGGGCCGCGGCGCGCCCGGAGCTCTCCGCGGTGCGGCTCGAGCCGGGGACCGCCGACGCCGCGGTCGCGGAGGCCGAGATCGTGGTCACCGCGACGTCGAGTCCGACGCCGGTCTTTTCCGGTGCGCGTCTGCGTCCCGGGGTCCACATCACGGCGGTCGGCGCATTCACCCCGGAGACCCGCGAGCTTGACGAAGCGACGATGCGGGGCGCCGCCGTTTTCGTCGACCACCGGCCCGCCGCGCTCGCCGAGGCGGGGGAGCTGCGGGGGCTCGGCCCCGAGGACGTTGTCGAGATCGGCGCCGTCATCGCCGGCCGCGCTCCGGGGCGAACGTCCCCGACCGACCGGACGATCTTCAAGAGCGTCGGCAACGCGATCCAGGACCTCGCGGTCGCGAGCGCGGTCTACGATCGGTCCCGCGAGCTCGGCCTCGGCGAGGAGGTCTCCTTCCCCTGACGCTGCTCTTTGGGAACCGGCTCCGGACCGCCGCGACCGCCATCGTGCTGGTCTGCGTCATCGCGGTCGGCTGGTACCTCGGCTCGCCGCTCTTCATCCGAACAATGGCCGACGAGGCGCTCCCGGGTACCCCCGCGGCCGCGCTCGCGAGCGGCGCTGGGGCAGCGCGGGTCTCTGGGAACGCCCCCGTCGTCCCTGCCACTGCGGCTGTCCTGGCGAGCCCGGCCACACCGCAGACGATCGCGTCCGGCGAGCTGGGCTATGTCGACGCCGCACACAACGGGAAGGGCTCGGTGCGCGTGCTCCGGGTCGGCAGCGACGTCTTCGTCCGATTCGAGCAGGTGGCGATCACCAACGCGCCGGATGTCCACGTCTACCTTTCGCCGGACACCGGTGGGAAGTGGAGCGAGGCGACGAGCCTCTATCTCGGTCCGCTCAAGGCGACGAACGGCTCGTTCAACTACCCGGTGCCCGCCGGCATCGATATCGCGACGTACCGGAGCGTGGTGGTCTGGTGCCGCCAGTTCGCGGTCCTGGTGACCTGGGCCGATCTCCGGTGAGGACCGGGAAGCCGCCGGCCATCGAACAGGCCCGCGCCCGCCGCATCCTCGCGCGCCTCGAGCGCGCGCATCCGGGCTGGGGGCCGACGCTCGAGTTCGCCGACCCGCTCCAGCTGCTCGTGGCCACGATCCTCGCCGCGCAGGCCCGCGACGAGCGGATCAACGAGGTGACCCGGACCGTCATCTTCCCGAAGTACCGTTCGGCCGCCGACTACGTTGCGGCCGATCTCGCGGTGCTCGAGCGCGAGCTGCGGCCCACCGGCTTCTACCGCCAAAAGGCGAAGGCGGTGCAGGCCGCGGCGCAGGGGATCGTCGACGACTTCGACGGCGTCGTCCCTGGCGATATGGCTTCGCTCGTCAGCCTCCGGGGTGTCGGCCGGAAGACCGCGTCGATCGTGCTGGGCGCCGCGTTCGGCGTCCCGGCGATCGCCGTCGACCGCCATGTCGCCCGGACCGCCGCCCGCCTTGGTCTCACCCGGCAGACTGAACCGGACCGGATCGAGCAGGATCTCCAGCAGGTCTTCGTCAAGAAGGACTGGGTGAAGGCGACCTGGTGC
>JANMRJ010000558.1:0-1009 GCA_031370985.1 Acidimicrobiales bacterium | reverse complement strand
GGGGACATCGACGGAAGCCGACAATCCACCCGTCCATCAACTCTCTCGCTGACGATCGCCGGTGCCACTTCTGGCTGGCTCGCGGCCGGGTCCGATGGTGCGCCGACTCCGATGGGCCCGACACCGGAAGCCCCTAACCAGCCCTCGACGGAAGCCTCCGCGGGTGGAGACCCAAGCCAGACATCGTGCACCATCGGCCGCCGGTCGTCGCGTGGACGACTCGGTCACCTGGGAGGAGGACCCACCGGGGTCCGGCGCATCATCGACGAACCCGGGACGCGGGAGCAAGCTCCTGGGACGCCAGGCGCTCGGACATCCGCTGCGCTTCGGTCAGCTCAGGCGGTAGGGCGGCTGGCTCCTCGGCGGGAGGAACCAGTTGCTCTGTGATTTCCTGCTGCCGGCGCTGGAGCCCTCGAAGGCTGCTCTCGTGCTCGAAGGGCGCGCCGATACCGGCTCGGGCTCGCTCGGCCTCCTGGCCGGACGATGCGTGTTCCCCTCGAGCCTCCGTCAGGGCCGAGTCGAGGCTATGGATCCGGCGCTCCAGCCGCTGAACGAGGCTGGACGGGTCGACCGCGCTCCACTCGTTCGTCGGAAACCGGATCTCCGCCCCGGCCTGCGGCATCGTGACGCAGATCTCGTCGAAGCGACGGTCGACGCCGGCATGAACATCGAAGCCGGCGAGTTGCCCGACCGGGGCGCCCTCGGGTCGGCTCGACGGCCCCTTCACGATGGACGAGACCAGCCGGTGGAGGTGGTCGCCAGCGTCGGCTCGCTTACCGTGGGGAACGGCGTCCACGGTCATCCTGAATCGGTCGCCACGGGTGTCCTGCCGGCGCCCAATGGCCGATTCGAGTTGGCCGATTCGGCGTCCAGCCGACCGCGCCCGCTGCTCGGCGGTGTCCAACGCACGCCGGAGGCGATGCTGGTCGTCCAGGTGAGCCCGGCGGAGCCGACCGAGCCGGGCTACGTCGGAGTCGACCGATGCCTTCTCGAGGATGAGCGGGTTGCC
>JANMRJ010000454.1:0-2930 GCA_031370985.1 Acidimicrobiales bacterium | reverse complement strand
CCCGATCTTCGCCCTCCCCTGACATGGCCCCGCCGGTGCCGCCGGCCAGCACTCACCAGGGGCATTCGGCGCGCGGCGGTGATGTCGACCGCACCTGCCCGTCGGGTCCGGTGACCTCGAACGTGGCGTCGGGCAGCAGCTTGGCGTGCCAACCGGGCTGGTGTAGGACGTGATGATGACGACTGCACACCATGGCCAGGTTGATCGTGCATCGCTAATCTGCCCTCATGCCTTCACCTCGCGCAGCGGCGATCTACGCACGCATCTCTAGCGACCAGGAAGGCGCCGGCCTCGGCGTCGCCCGCCAGCTCGAGGACTGTCGCCGCCTGGCCGGTGAGATGGGCTGGGGCGTGGCCGAGGAATACGTGGACAACGACCTCTCCGCGTACTCGGGCAAGGCCCGTCCGGCCTATGAACGCATGCTCGCCGACCTGGCCGACGGCGCCCGCGACGCGGTGGTCGTTTACCACACCGACCGGCTGACCCGGCGGCCCATCGAACTCGAACAGTTCGTGAACGTCCTCACCGCCGCCTCGGTCCACCACGTGCGGTTCGTGGCCGGCGGCGACCTTGACGTCGGCAACGGTGACGGGCTCCTGCTGGCCCGCATGATGTCGGCCGTCGCCGCCAACGAGTCGGCCACCAAGAGCCGCCGCATCCGCCGCAAGATGGACGAGGTCGCGGCATCGGGGATGCCACACGGCGGCTACGTCCGGCCCTTCGGGTTCGAGGACGACAAGATCACCCACCGTCCCCAGGAGGCCGAGATCGTCCGCACCCTGGTCGCTCGCTACCTGGCCGGTGAGAACTTCCGGTCCCTCGCGGCGTGGTTGGACACCGAGGGGATCCGCACCGTTCAGGGCGGACCCTGGAAGTCGAGCACCTTGCGCCTGACGCTGTCCTCCGCCCGTATCGCTGGCTTGCGCCGCCACCGGGGCCAGGTCGTCGGCCCGGCCGTGTGGGAGCCCATCATCAGCGAGGCCGACCGAGCGAAGCTTCTCGCCCGCTTGGCCGAGCGTGCCACCACCCGCCAGCGCAGCCCTCGGCGCTACCTGCTCAGCGGCTTGCTCCGCTGCGGTCGTTGCGGCGGAGTCCTCTTCAGCGCCGCCCGCCAGGACGTCAGACGCTACGTGTGCTCGTCCGGCCCCGACCACGGCGGGTGCGGCCGTCTCACCGTCGTCGCTCCTCCTGTGGAGCAGCTGATCGCCGAGGGCGTGCTCTTCCGCCTCGACACCACCGACCTCGCCGACGCCCTGGCCGGGCGGGCCGCAGCCGACGAGGCGACGGCCGCCGTGGCCGAGCAGCTCTCGGGCGACCGGGCCCTGCTCGACGAGCTCGCCGCGATGTTCGCGCAGAATGCGATCACCGCCCGGGAGTGGATGGCGGCCCGCAACCCGATCGAGGGCCGGATACAGGAGGCCGAACGCCGCCTCGCTCGGGCCACCCGCTGCGAAGCCCTGGCCGGCCTGCCCGGCAATGGCGCCGCCCTACGCGCACAATGGGCCGAGCTGAACCTCGTCCGTCAGCACGCCATCGTCTCTGCTGTCCTCGACCATGCCGTGGTCCTCCCCGGCGTCAGGGGAGCCCAGGCCCTCGACCCCCAACGCGTCGACCCCCGTTGGCGGCTCTGAGGTTGCCCGCACCGGTCGCCGCCTGCGCTGAAGCGCAGGCCGGGCGCCCGGCGCCATCCCACCCAGCAGCACGCACACGTCCCGGACGATGCCCGTGTCGGTGACCTTGACCGGCACGCCCTGGGCCGCACAGGAGGCCGCGACCCACGCCGCCACCTCGGCGCCGCTCAGGCTGCCCACGCCGCCCACACCGCCGGCGGCCCCCGCCAGGCGTCATGTTCCTCCGACGACCACACCGTCGCCGGCTGGCGGCCCACGACCTCCGACGCCTCGGCGATGACCTCACCGGCCGTCCGCCCCACGATCCGCAGCGCCCTGGGCTGGAACCCCTCGGCCACCTCGTAGCGGTGCAGCCCGGGCACCCGCTTGTCGTCGAAGGACTTCCCGACGTACTTCGACAGGTAGCCCGCCGCCTTGCGGGCCTCCTCCAGCGAGCCCGACCCGACCGGCAGGTCGCCCAGCAGCTTGATGTGCACGAACCCCCGGCCCCACGCTTGCTCGATGAGCGACCGCCCAACGAATCGACCGACCGCGAAGTGGACGTGTTGGCCGTGGCCGGTCTTGTGCCACTCCGGCACCCACAGGTAAGCCAACGGCTCCCCGCCAAGCTCGCTGCGTAGTTCCCGGAAGAACTGCGCCACATGGCCCCGAAGCTCTCGGGGGTCGTGGCAGCCGCTGCCCCTATAGGTGAGGGTGCCGAGACGGTTCGGCCGGTTGGCGGCGCAGAACCGCCGCACCTTCCCCCTCGCTCGTCGTGCGGCCTCCGCCCTGGACCGCTCGGGGTCACCCTCCCCGCCCGAGGGCCGGCACGGAGTCGAGTACCGGAACGACCCGCCAGCCTCGGCTGCCTCCGGGTAGAGCGCCAGCGCCCAACCCGCCCAGCTTCCGGAGCGGTCGTGTTCCTCGACGACGCCCTCACCGATGTCCTGCTCCTCCAGCACGTCGACTCCTTCAGCGACACCATTCCGGCGTTCGCTGGAGCCCTGCTGGCAGGTCGATGATGTTCAGTCCGACCAGCGAGGCTCCAACGTTCCCGGACTTCCGGGGATTGGGCCTCGCTGAGTCATGCTTTCGAGCGGGGGCGCTGGCCTCTCGGCGCCGCTCGGCTCCCCCCAAGGTGAGCCCCTCGATCTTTGAGTGTGTGTTTTCGTTGTTGCGGCCTTGGGGTGCCTGCCGCGGGCTTGCGCCTACGGAAACTGTACGCCGAACTTACAAGATTGTCATTCGATTCTTGCGACTCGGGCCTCGCCAGTCGGGAACGCCGGAACGCGTAGGAGAAGGTGCCCGGCTGCGCCGGGC
>JANMRJ010000444.1:0-3746 GCA_031370985.1 Acidimicrobiales bacterium | reverse complement strand
GATCCTGGAGGGGGCACTCGGCTCCGGCATCACTACCGTGATCGGCGGCGGCACCGGGCCGGCGGAGGGCTCCAAGGCCACCACCGTCACGCCCGGCGCCTGGCCCGCATGCTCGAAGCGCTCGACCCGTGGCCGGTCAATGTCGTCCTGCTCGGCAAGGGCAACACCACGTCGGCCGAGGCCATGTGGGAGCAGCTCCGGGCCGGCGCCTCGGGGTTCAAGCTGCACGAGGACTGGGGTTCGACGCCGGCGGCGATCGACGCATGCCTGCGCGTCGCGGATGAGGCCGGCGTGCAGGTCGCCCTCCACAGCGACACGCTCAACGAGGCCGGGTTTGTGCAGGACACCCTCGCCGCCATCGCCGGCCGGGGCATCCACGCCCACCACACCGAGGGGGCCGGCGGCGGCCATGCGCCCGACATCATCACCGTCGCCGGCCACGCCAACGTGCTGCCCTCGTCGACCAACCGTCATGAAGCGCCGGCGGGGAGCGCTGGCCGGCGACCCGTCGACCCACGACAACCTTCGCGCCCGCCGCTACGTGGCCAAGTACACCATCTGCCCGGCGGTGGCCCACGGCCTGGAGGGCGAGATCGGCTCGGTCGAGCCCGGCAAGCTGGCCGACCTGGTGCTGTGGGAGCCGGCGTTCTTCGGCGTGCGACCCCACGCCGTCATCAAGGGCGGGATGATCGCATGGGCGGCCATGGGCGCGATGCCAACGCGTCGATCCCCACCCCGCAGCCGGTCCTGCCCCGGCCGATGTTCGGCGCCTCGCCCCTCGCCGCCGCGGCGACCAGCTTGGCATTCGTGGCGCTGGCCGCGATCGACGACGGGTTGGCCGACAGGTTGGCCGTACGACGCCGGCTTGTCCCCGTCGCCGACGTACGCCGCCGGACCAAGGCCGACATGCCCGAGAACGACGCTCTGCCCCAGATCACGGTCGAGCCCGACACCTTCACCGTCCGCATCGACGGCGAGGTGGTCGAGCCCAACCCGGCCACCGAACTCCCCATGGCCCAGCGCTACTTCCTCTTTTGACGTGAACATTCTCCTGCTCACCGACGGCCGGTTCCCCGCCGGCGGCCACGCCCACTCCCACGCCAGGCCTCGGCCCGGTCGACGCGGCGCGCTGGGCCGCCTACGACGCCATCTCCGGGCCGGCGAGCGCTGCTGTCCGCCTGCTCGGCCTCGACCCGTTCCGGGCGTGGGGCGTGGTCGCCGCCCTCATGCCCGAGGCCGACGCCATCGCGCAGAGCCGCTCGTGGCCCTCCGGGGCTGCGTCCATCACATGGAGGCGAGCGTCGTGCTGGAGGCCGGGGCGGCGCTGGTGTGGCGGGAGGAGATCGTGCTCGGCCGCCACCGGGAGCCGTCCGGCTCGGTCATCACGCGCACCTCCGTCGACCTCGCCGGCGCGCCGCTCCTGCGCCACGAGCTGGCGCTCGGCCCCGAGCACCCGACCTCCGCCGGCCCCGCTGTCACCGCCGGCGCCCGCGCCGCCGGCTCCGTGCTGCTCGTCGGACCCGGCCTGCTGGCCGTTTCGGCGACCGTTCTCGGCCCGACTGCGGCTGTGCTCCCACTGGCCGGCGCCGGCGTGCAGGTCACCGCCCTCGCCAACGACGCGCCGGCGCTCCGCCGGCACCTGAACGCTGGGATGGGGGTTTGCGGGGCCGACGCGCCGGGCACACACCCGGCATGCTCGAACTTATCCTGATTATCGTCGTGCTGTTCCTCCTCTTCGGCGGTGGCGGCTACGCCTACCGCGGTCGCCGCCGCGGTCTGTAACGCCGGCCCGCAGCCGGGGGTAGGCGGCCCCTAAGCTCGGCTCCGTGACGCGCCTGGAGATCGTCGGAGATCTCCTCCGGCGCGCCAACCTCACCGCGCCGGATCTGCTCGCGGCCGACATCGCCGCCGCCCTCCAGGACGCAGGCGGCCACCATCTGGTCCTCTACGTCGTCGACTACGAGCAGACCATCCTCCAGCCGGTCGGCATCGCCGTCGACCTACTCACCGAGGAGCCGAAGGGTGTCAACATTGAGGGCACGCTCGCCGGCCGGGCGTTCCAGCTTCAGCAGGTCGTGACCGCCGAGGTCGATGGCGGCTGGCGCGTATGGGCGCCCGTGCGTGAGCGGGCGGAGCGCATCGGCGTCCTCGAGCTCGGTTTCGAGGCGATCGACGGCGATCTCCTCGCCCTGTGCGACGACCTTGGCTTGCTCGCCGGCCACCTGGTCCACACGTCCAGCCGGTACACCGACCTGATCGAGCTCCGGCGGCGCCGGCGGCCCATGAACCTCGCCGCCGAGATGCAGTGGGACATGCTGATGCCCCCGCTGGCGTTCTCTTCGCCCGAGCTGGCGATCGCCGGCATCCTCGAGCCCGCCTACTTCGTCGCCGGCGATGCCTTCGACTACTCCCTCGACGGCGAGCATTTCTCGTTCGCCATCCTCGACGCCATGGGCCACGGCGTTCACTCGACGCTGGCGAGCGCCTTGGCCCTCGGGGCGTTCCGGCACGGCCGGCGCAGCGGTCTCGAGCTCACGGTCATCGCCGAACAGATCGACGATGCCCTGACCGAGCAGCTCAGTGGCGACGGGTTCGTTACCGGCCACCTCTGCCACCTCGACATCGGCACCGGGCTGTTCCGATGGGTCAACGCCGGCCATCCACCGCCGCTGCTGATGCGGGGTGCCAAGGTCGTCGGCGAGATGAAGGCGGAGCCGTGCCTGCCGCTGGGCCTCGGCATCAACATCACCCAGGTCGGCGAGTTCCACCTCCAGCCGGGCGACCGTGTGCTGTTCTACTCCGACGGTGTAGTTGAGGCCCGACCCCGGGCCGGCCAGCAGTTCGGCGTCGAGCGCCTGATCGACGACGCCGAGGAGCACCTGGGCAGCAGTCTCCCGGTCGCCGAGGTGCTGCGCCGTCTGGTCCGACGCCTCCGCGAGCACCGCGGCGGTGAACTGGAGGACGACGCCACGCTGGTCATCCTAGAGTGGAAGCCGGGGCGTTAGCCACCGCCCGCGGCGATGTGGCGCGCGACGAACTCAGAGCGCGTCGGCACCGAGGCTACCGAACGCCGGCGCCGAATTGCTGTCCAGCTCGAACCACACGACCTTGCCGTCGGGGGTCTGGTCGGATCCCCAATCGGTCGCCATGCGTTCGACCAGCAGCAGGCCCCGGCCAGTGCCCGACATCGGCGAGTAGTGCCTACGGACGGGCAGTTGCTGGCTGCCGTCGCATACCTCGATGCGTACGCGGTCACCCCCTGGGCTGATCACCACCACGAGGGGAGTCCCCGTGTGGAGGATGGCATTGGCGACCAGCTCGCTCACCAACATCGTGGCCACATACGCCAGGTTCTCCAGGCCGGTGGTCGCCAGGACCGACTCGACGAACCGGCGGGCCTTGGCCGCACTGGCTGGCGTCGAGGGGAAGCTCCGGCGCTGGTCCACCCCGCTCACTCAGCGGCAAGATCATCCCCGAGCCCTGCACCACCTGCAACGGCGCCGGCAAGCTCAAGCGCCAGAAGACGCTGGAGGTGAAGATCCCCGCCGGCATCAACGAAGGCATGCGCATCCGCGCGGCCGGCAACGGCGAGCCCGGCAGCAACGGCGGCCCGGCGGGCGATGGCTGGCTGCTAGGCGCGACAGTGCGGCGCCGCGAGCTGGAGATCGTCGTGTCGCGCATCGAGGGCGTGACGGGCGTGGACGGGCCGCGCCTTTTCGCGAAGCGCGGCGGGCGATGGGTCGAGG
>JANMRJ010000386.1:0-2078 GCA_031370985.1 Acidimicrobiales bacterium | reverse complement strand
GCGCGGCCAAGGTGGTCAAGCCCGCGCCCACCGCCCGAGCCATGGCTGAAATGGGCCTCCGGGCGCCGGCCGTCGTCGTGCGAGCCGGCGCGGTGGTCGAGCTCGTCATCGCCGCCGGCGCCCTCGTCGGCGCCGGCCGGGCCTTCGCCGGACTTGTGGCGCTGTCCTACGTGGCCTTCGCCGCCTTCGTGGCCGTCGCCCTCCGCCGGAAGATCCCGCTCGCCTCCTGCGGCTGCTTCGGCGTGGCCGACACCCCACCGACGGGTGTGCACCTCGGGGTCAACGTGGTCGCCGCGGCCATCGCCGGGGCGGTCGCGCTTGGCGCCGGCGGCGCCGGCGGATTGACCGAGATCACCGCCATGGACGGCTCCCTCCTGCTTCGCGGCACCTTCCTCGTCCTCACCGCAGTCTCGGTGTGGTTTGCCTACGCCGCGCTCACCCTTCTACCCAAGCTCCAGGGAGCGCCACGTTGAACAGCCAGTGGCTGGCCGAGAAGAGCGCCGCCGTCCTCGGCGCCCGTACGTCGCGGCGGGGCTTCCTGGCCCGCAGCGCCCTGGTCGGCTCGGCCCTGGCCGTCACGCCGATGAAGTACATCCTGCGCCCCGGCACCGCCTACGCGGCGATCTGCGGCTGCGCCGGCACCAACTGCGACTGCGGGTCGGCGTGCTGCGATGGCTACACCGAGTTCTGCTGCGCGGTGAATCCCGACGGCTCCAACGCCTGTCCGCCGGGAACGTTCGAGGCTGGCTGGTGGCGGGCCGACGGCTCCCGGTTCTGCAACGGCCCCCGGTACTACACTGACTGCAACGCCCGCTGCGGCTCGGGCGCCTGCTCGTGCAGCTGCGCCGGCGGCAACTGTGACAACCGGCGGGCGTGTTGCAACGTCTTTCGCTACGGCCAGTGCAACACCCACATCGACTGCTACGGCGCCATCGCCTGCCGGGTCGTCACCTGCACGCCGCCGTACGAGCTGTTCAACTGCGACCGCACCACCCTCTGGGACGATTCCACCGCCAACCACACCGCCACCTGCCGCACGCTTGTCGCCCCGCCCCCGCCGCCGGCCCCGCCCGTCGCGCCCCTCCCGATCCTCGGCGACCGGATCACCGTCAGCCACAGCGGCAAGGCGCTCGACGTGGCCGGCGTCTCCACCGACGACGGCGCCGGCGTCATCGTCTGGCCACCCAACGGCGGGGTCAACCAGCGGTGGTCGGTCGAGACCCTGGGCGACGGCAACGTCCGCCTGGTCGCCGGCCACAGCGGCAAGGTGCTCGACGTGGCCGGCGCGTCGATGGACGACGGGGCGGGCATCGTCCAGTGGCCCTGGAACGGCGGCCCCAACCAGCGTTGGCGCATGGAGGTCTTGACCGACGGCACCACCCGCTTCACCGTCGGCCACAGCCAGAAGGTGCTCGATGTCGCCGGCCTCAACGGCGCCGACGGCGCCCCCGTGATCCAGTGGCCCTGGAACGGCGGCCCCAACCAGCGGTGGCGCCGGGAGCCGGGTGGCAACGTCGTCGCCCCGATCGCCAGCCTCCCCGCCCCCGCCCCCGCCCCCGCCGTGACGCCCCCGAACCGCCGTGGCTGAGGTGGTGGCGGTCCAGGCCGCCGCCATCGTGCTCCTGGGCGTCCTGGTGGTCGGGCTCCTGCGCAGCCACGCCGAGATCCTCCGCAAGCTTCACGAGCTGGGCGCCGGCCTCGACCCCGACGCCACGCCCGGCGTCACCACCGCGCCGCCGGCGCCGGTGCGGCGGGGGCCGGCCACCGGCTTCGACGTGGCCGGCGTCACCCCCATCGACGAATCGGTGCGCATCGGCGTGGTCGGCGCCCGCCAGAGCACCGTCCTCGCCTTCCTGTCGAGCGGGTGCCTGACCTGCGCCCGCTTCTGGGACACCTTCGCCGGCCCCGACCGCGTCGGTGTCCCCGGCGGCGCCCGGCTGGTTGTCGTGACCAAGGGCGCCGAGATCGAGAGCCCGTCGCGCATCCGGGAGCTGGCGCCGCCGGCGTTCCCGGTCGTCATGTCGACTGCGGCCTGGCTGGAGTACCAGGTGCCGGCCACGCCCTACTTCGTCTATATC
>JANMRJ010000373.1:0-5409 GCA_031370985.1 Acidimicrobiales bacterium | reverse complement strand
GCTCCTCGCCGGCCCGAGCCGTCCGACCGAGCTCCTCCGGCCGCCGGCCGGCCGGGTCAGCGGCATCGCCGCCGGCCTCGGCGGCCTCTTCGTCACCTCGCAGCGTGAGGCGCCGGTGAACACCCTCGAAGTTGGGCCGGGGTGGTGAGGCCGGCGCCGGCGCCGGCCGCGACTGACCGTTTCGTCGATCCGCGGCGCTGTTCGGCCCTCAACTGACCAAACGGTCGACCTCAGCCGGGAGGGATGGTCAGGCCCTCCGTCCGGTCGCGCTTCAGCTCGTACACCGCGCCGGAGCTGGCCAGGAGGGCGAAGGCGTCCCAGAGGTCGAGGGCGGCCTGGCCCTCGGGCTTGTGGGAGAGGACGGGGCCGAAGAAGGCGCGGCCCGGGGCCGATTCGAGGGCGATGGTGGGGGAGGCGGCGGTGGCGCCGCACAGGTCGCCGGCTTCCACCATCGAGGTTTCGATGGCCCGGTCCCAGGCGGAGTCGGAATAGGCGCCGGCCAGGCCGGGGTCCATGCCGGCGGCGGTGAGGGTGTCGGGCACGTGCAGCGGCCACGTGCCGGCGAACAGCTCCCGGCCGGCGCCGGTGTAGAACTCGCCGATCGCCGACTGGTGCTCGCCGGCGTGCCGGGCGGCCTCGACAACCCGGAGGATGTCGTGGGCGCTCTCGGCCCGGTCCTTGTACTGGTGGGGGACATCGGCGCAGCCGTTCAGCAGTGTGAGGCTGAAGCTGCGCCAGTGGACATCGAGGTTCCGCTCGGGAGCCACGTCCAGGAGCCAACGCGACGTCACCCACGTCCACGGGCATCCCGGATGGAACCAGAAGTCGACTCGCAACGTGCACTCCCTTGTCGTACGGCCCCGGCTGGCGCCTGGGGGTGACGATAGAGTGGCCTATCCACCCGCCTTGGGTGGGCCAACCTCCCTGCCCGCTGTCCCACGGTCGCCCCTGCGGGGGCGTGGCGGCGCAGGGTCCGTCAACCGATGGGAGAGGGAGCACTTCGCGTGGCTGTCGTCACCATGAAGCAACTGCTGGAGGCCGGGGTCCACTTCGGTCACCAGACCCGGCGCTGGAACCCCAAGATGAAGCGGTTCATCTTCGGCGAGCGCAACGGCATCTACATCATCGACCTGAACCAGACCCTGGTCCGGATCGAGTCGGCGTACACCTTCGTCCGCGACATGGCCGCCAACGGCGGCACGATCCTGTTCGTCGGGACCAAGAAGCAGACCCAGGACCCGATCGCCGACGCGGCCAACAAGTGCGGCATGCCCTACGTCAACGAGCGGTGGCTGGGCGGGATGCTCACCAACTTCACCACCATCAGTGCCCGGGTGAAGAAGATGATGGAGTACGAGCGGATGAAGGAGGCCGGCGACTTCGAGGCCATGCCCAAGAAGGAGGCGCTCATCCTCAGCCGCGAGCTGGAGAAGCTGCAGCGCAACCTGGGTGGAATTCGCGGGCTGAACCGCATGCCCGACGCGGTGTTCATCATCGACACCAAGAAGGAGCACATCGCGGTCACCGAGGCCAACAAGCTCAACATGCCGATCGTCGCCGTGGTTGACACCAACTGCGACCCCGACCTCATCCAGTACGTGATCCCCGGCAACGACGACGCCATCCGCGCCGGCACCCTCATGTGCCGGGTGATCTCCGACGCGGTCGAGGAGGGCAAGTTCATCGCCTCCCGCAAGAACGCAAACCGGGCCGCCGCCGCTACCCGTCCGGCCGCTGCGCCCGCCCCGCTCGACCCTGAGGCCGAGGCACGGCGCACTCAGCAGCAGGCCGAGGCTCGCCGTCAGGCCGCCCTTCAGGCCCAGGAGCGCGAGGCCCGCCTCGCCGCTTCCCGCCGGGACGCCGACGCCGGCGAGACCCCCGCGCCGGCTGAGGCCGCCGGCGAGACCCCCGCTCTGGCTGAGGCCGCGCCGGCCGAGACTGCGCCTGTCGCCCCCACCACCGACCGCCCCACCACCGCGGCCGTGGCCGGCGACGCCTCGACCGCGCCCGAGGAGGCCTGATGGCCGATGTCAGCGCCAAGGATGTCCAGTCGCTCCGCAAGGCCACCGGCGTGGGCATGATGGACGCCAAGAGGGCCCTGGTGGAGAACGACGGCGACTTCGAGAAGGCGGTGACCTGGCTGCGGGAGAAAGGCCTGAGCAAGGCCGCCGAGCGTGCCGACCGGGCCAACGAGCAGGGCGCGGTGACCGTCGTGCAGACCGCCAATGTGGCAGCCATCGCCGAGGTCAACTGCGAGACCGACTTCGTGGCCAAGTCCGAGCAGTTCACCAACCTGGTAGAGCAGATCGCCACCGCCGTCGTCACTGACGGCGAGCAGGCGACCGCCGGCTTCGCCGACGCCATCGACGACCTGCGCCTCACGCTCAAGGAGAACATCGCCCTTGGGCGGGTCTACCGTTTCGAGGCACCCCCCGGCTCGGCGATCGGCACCTACCTCCACATCCAGAGCGGCCGCGGCGTCAACGCGGTCGTGGTGGAGCTGGCCGGCGGCGACGAGGCGCTGGCCAAGGAGATCTGCCACCACATCGCCTTCACCAAGCCCCAGTACCTCTCCCGCGAGGAGGTCCCGGCCGAGCGGGTGGCCGAGGAGCGCCAGGTCCTGGAGTCGATCACCCGCAACGAGGGCAAGCCCGAGGCCGCGCTGGCGAAGATCGTCGAGGGCCGCCTCACCGGGTTCTTCAAGGACCGCGTCCTGCTCGAGCAGGACTTCGTGAAGGACAATAAGCTGAGCGTGACCCAGGCGCTCGGGGACGCCACTCTTACCCGGTTTGCCCAGGCCGCGATCGGCGCCTGACCCTGGTCATGCGCGGCAATTGGAGCCGAGTCGTCCTCAAGGTGTCGGGGGAGGCCTTCGCCGACCCGGTCACCGGGTTCGGGATTGACGGCCCCACCGTCGCCCGTATCGCCGCCGAGGTGGCCGAGGTCCGCCGTGACCTCGGCACCGAGATTGCCATCGTCGTCGGCGGCGGCAATATCTGGCGGGGGATGGCCGGCGCCGGCGCGGGCATGGACCGGGCCCAGGCCGACACCATGGGCATGCTGGCCACCGTCATCAACGGCCTGGCCCTCCAGGACGCACTTGAGCACATCGGCGAGCCCACCCGGGTCATGACGGCGGTCCAGATGGCCCAGGTGGCCGAGCCCTACATCCGCCGGCGGGCCATGCGCCACATGGAGACGGGGCGAGTGGTCATCCTGGCCGGCGGCACTGGCAACCCGTTCTTCACCACCGACACGACTGCGGCGCTCCGGGCCGCCGAGATCGGCGCCGCGGCCATCTTGAAGGGCACCCACTCGGGCGTCGATGGGGTCTACGACGATGATCCCAAGCTCAACCCTGAGGCGGTCAAGTTCGACGAGGTCGCCTACATCGAGGTGCTCAACCGGGGCCTCAAGATCATGGACTCGACCGCGATCACGTTCTGTATGGACAACAAGCTGCCCATCGTCGTGTTCGACCTGATGGGACCGGGCAATATCCGCCGCGCCCTGGAGGGCGAGCCGATCGGTACGCTTGTCTCATGATGCGGCCTCTCATGATGCGGCCTCTCGTGATGTGCCTCTCGTGATGTGGGGGTCACCACGTTGATCGACGATGTCCTGTTGGAGACCACCGAGAAGATGGTCAAGGCCGTGCACCACACGTCGGCCGATTTCTCCAGCGTGCGTACCGGTCGGGCCACGCCGGCCCTTGTCGAGAAGCTGAAGGTCACCTACTACGGGTCCGAGGTCCCCTTGCAACAGCTGGCCGGGTTCAACGTGCCCGAGCCGCGGGTGCTGGTCGTGGCCCCCTACGACAAGACATCCCTGAAGGCCATCGAGAAGGCCATCCAGCACTCGGACCTGGGTATCACCCCGTCCAATGACGGCCAAGTGATACGCCTTGTGTTCCCGCAGCTCACCACGGAGCGCCGCAAGGATCTGGTGAAGGTGGTCAAGCACAAAGCCGAAGAAGGCCGGGTTGCGGTTCGGAACCTGCGGCGGGCGGCCCGCCACGAGCTCGAAGCCTTCGAAAAGGAAGGCGAGATTTCTTCCGACGAGCTCGACCGGGCCGAGAAGGAACTGGAGAAGCTCACCCACGAGAACATCGCTGAGATCGACCGGGTGCTCGTGCGCAAGGAGCAGGAGCTGCTCGAAGTCTAGGAACGCTGGCCTTAGGAACGCAGGAGGGTCCACTTTGGACGAATTCCAGACCGACGACCGCCCAGAGGCAGCGAACGACGATCATCTCGTCACACGTCCAGGCTCGGCCTGGCCGGGGACAGCGGCAGGCCCGGCCTGGCAGGGGATGGCGCGCGGCCCCCGGCCGCCGGCCGAGGGTGTGAGGATCATCGGGGCCGAGGAGGCCGCCGCCGCCATCGAGTCCGGGCACGTGTCGGCCCGCGTTCCCGACGACGCGCCCCGTTACGGCGACGTGCCTGAGGCGCCCGCCGGCCCCCAGCCGCGCATCCGCTTCCCGGGCACCGACCCCACCGCGGTGGCCAAGCCGCCGGTGGCCAAGCCGCCGGTGGTCGACCCGCCGCCAGCGCCGGCGCCGCCAGCGGCCGAGGCCGAGGCCCAGGTCTCCGCGTCGGGGTTTGACCTTCGGCCCTTGGGTGTCGACGACCCGAGCGCCTTCTGGGACCCGCCGGTGGTGGCCACTGCCCCGCCTGGGCGGTTCGAGGAGCTGGTGGCCGCCGCGGCGAGGGCCGAGGCCGAGGCCCATGCGTCGGGGACACAGGCGTCAGGGCCCCAGCCGGCGCTCCGATCAGCGTCAGCCGAGCCGGAGCTGCGCGAGATCACCCCCGACCGGCCCCTGACATCGGACCCGGTGTCGGGCGAGTGGGCGGTGGCGTCGGGCCTCGGCGGCAATGTCGGCGTTCCCGGCCAGGCAGGGCGTAGCCTCCCCGGACCATCATCTGGGCCCGAACTGGCCCAATCGGACTGGGACCGGCTGACCGGGCCCAGCAGCGGAAGGAGGCCGGTGGGCGAGGCAGACAAGGGTTCCTGGGAGTTCCTTGAGGAGTCGCCGGTCGCGGCGGCCGCGCCCGCCGCGGACGACCCGCCGACTCACTCGTTGCCCCACTGGACCGAGCCGCCGAGCGGCGAGGTGCCCCGCATCCTGGCCGACGGTCCGCCGGCGGTCGCCGCCGACGACGAGTTGAGCGCCTGGTCCGCGCTCTCCACTGGTCCCCGGTGGCGCGACCAGCCCGCCGACTGGGACGAAGCCGACTTCGGTGACACCGTCCTCGACGACCGCGAGGCCCGGGTGGGCGCGCTGCGCGACCAGCCCGAGCCCGGCGAGGAGGGCGACCTGTTCTTCGACGAGCCGATCGCCGCTGTGCTGCCACCGCCCGTCGGCCAGGCCCGAGGTACGGCCACCCAGGTCCGTCCGCGTTCGCGCCGGGG
>JANMRJ010000348.1:0-1108 GCA_031370985.1 Acidimicrobiales bacterium | reverse complement strand
TCGGACCCGGTCTCCTCGGGTGCAGCGGCGCGGGGCTTCCGGCCTACCGTCCGCTTGATCGACTCGATGAATGTCATGGCCGAGTTCTACGCCTCCATCGTCCGGGATTCGTTACGAACCGGTGGTCTGCGGTTCAGCCGTGACGCGCGATCCTCAGTGGGCCATGGGTTGAGGAGTGTCATCGGCCGTCACTTCGCAACCAGACACTCACGCTCGACGGTGCGATCGCGCGGCGGACCGTCGCGTCCAGTCCGGTGACCAGCATCGCCAGATCCACCTCGTCCCGGAGCTGCTCGGCGAACTCGATCGCGATCCGCTCGGCGTCGTAGCGCGAGCGGTTGAAGCGACGGTCGACGACGCGCTGAACCCGTCGTCGCAGCGGCTGGAAGAGCGCCGCGACGATGAGCGTCGAGGCGGCGACCGCGACGGAGCTACCGCTGAAGAACGACGCGAGAACGGTCTGCGAGACTAGGATCGTCCCGACGAACACAAGGGCGAGGATCCCGGTGACCGCACCGTAGCTGATCGTCCGGCTGATGAGCCGGTCGATGTCGTAGAGGCGGTAGCGGAGGATGGCGACGACGGTCGCGATGGGGACCAGCGGCATGACGACGATGGCCGCGAGCATGTCGAAGGGGGACGGGAGCGAGACTGCGGTCGTGAGCAGGACGGCGGCGACCTCAAGCGCCCCGGCGGCGACGAACCACTTGATCTGCTGGCGCTCGATGGCGTCAGCACGCCGGAACCGTACGGCGAGGCTGACGATCGCCGCCAACCCGACCAGGCTGAGCAGGATCAGCCCGACGTTCGCGGCGGCCAGAAGGAGTCCGAGTGCCGGGTCAGACGCGGTGTCGGGCGTGCTGCCGCTGAGCAGGGCGAGGCCGCGAAATCCCCAGGATCCGACGGCATTGGCGATCATGATCATGCCGCCCGACACGATCCCGAGACCGAGGATCGGTCTCCATCGCGGCGACGGAAGCCTGCCATCCGGGAAGAGCAGCAGCATGAGGAACAGCCCGGCGAACCCCGGTACCCATGACCAGGTTCCGACCCAGGACGCGAGGTCGGCCCCCGGCAGCGATCCCGGCCGGGTGACCAACCCGTAGGC
>JANMRJ010000342.1:0-3107 GCA_031370985.1 Acidimicrobiales bacterium | reverse complement strand
CGTCGGAGTGTCGACAAGCCCGTGCGTGATGTTGACGCTGATGAAGGCGACGGACGAATGGCGACGGGCAGACGCCGGGTAGTTGCCGTCCACCACCGCGATGCGGTCGCCGTGCCCGGAGCGCCCGAGGATCTCGAGGATGCCTGGATGAGTCAGCTGGGATCGGAGCATTGCGTCTCCTCGACACGAGATGGTCAGTCGGGCGCTGACGCCGTGCTCAAGCCGGACCGCTTGGGTCTGACGACGAATCGCTTGAGGGAGAATGCGTAGATCGCGACGAAGATCACGACGCCGGTGATGATCTTGTACAGGTATGGATCAGCGCCGATCTGATTGAGGCCGTTGCGAACCACCTCGAGCGTGACCGCACCCAGAAGGACGCCGGGGAATGTCGAGCCGGAGCCTCCGTACAAGCTGATGCCACCGATGACGACGACCGCGACCGCCGTGAACTCAAGTCCTGAGCCGAGGAACGAAGTGATGGAACCCACCTGAACCATCGTGAGGGCTCCCCCGAGGCTCGCCAGGAATCCCGAGAGCACGAAGGTCAGGAAGGTCGTCCTCGAAACGTTGATTCCGACCTTGCCGGCCGTCTCTTCGTCATTTCCGATCGCCGCGACCTGTCGGCCGAACGGTGTCCGATTGACGAGACCATGCACGAGCAGCATGACGGCGAAGGCCACGATCACGTCGGCGAAGATCGGGCCGATCTGAGCGTTGCCGAGAACCCGGATCTCCTCAGGAAGTGAGATCGATTGAGAGTCGGTGAGGGTCAGTGCGAGCCCACGGAAGGCGATCATCGTCGCGAGCGTTGCGACCAGCGCGTTCACGCGAAGCGTGACGATGATCACGGCGTTCAGCGCGCCAAGGACGCTGCCCACAAGAAGCATGACGGCGAATGAGGCCGCCGCAGGCAGCCCAACGCCATACAACAGCTTCATCCCCACAACCGTTGACAGAAAGGCGACCGACCCGACGGAAATGTCGATCTTCCCGGTGAAGACCACCACGGCCAGGCCGGACGCGACGACGAGCAGCGGGGCGGTCGCATGCAGGATCGCAAGAGCGTTCTCGATGGACAAGAAGTAGTGGGCCGCCACCGAGAAGTAGGCGATGACCGCGAGGAGGACCAGGAGGAAGCCGTACTGTTGCAGGACGCCCACAAGGCTTGCAGACAGGAGACGACGTGCCTTGGCGGTCATACAGCAGCTCCGGCTCCGGCAGCCATGGCCATCAGGACGTTCTCAGGGGTGTTGCGCGGGCACTCGCCCACGATCCGGCCTCGGTCAAGGACGACGAATCGGTCGGCCACGAGCTGCAGCTCCTGAAGCTCTGAGTCGATCACGATGACGGCGGTTCCGGCCTCGGCGAGCTCGGCGATGAGCGCGCGGATCTGGGTCTTCGCTCCGATGTCCAGGCCTCTCATCGGCTCATCGAGGATGTAGACCGGGGGAGCCAGCGCAACCCATCGTGCGATGACGACCTTCTGCTGGTTTCCGCCGCTGAGGGTGCGGGCCTGTTGCTGCCTACTCGAGATCTTGATGCCGAGCTGTGCGACGAATCGGTCGGCGAGGTCCGCCTCGCGCCTGGGCGAGACCATCCCGAAGCGTGAGAGCACTCGAAGGCTGGCCATCCCGATGTTGCGCTGGACGGACATCGGGAGGAACAGCCCCTCCTGGCGGCGGTCCTCGGGAACCAGGCCGATCTGACGCTGGCGCCGAGAACGCTTGAGCTCTGCGAGCCCGCCTCCATCGTCAACCATCACCTGGCCGGAATCGACTGGATCCAGGCCGACGATCGCGCGGGCCAGCTCGGTGCGGCCGGAACCCCTCAGTCCCCAGATGCCCACGATCTCCCCCCGGCGGATCGTGAGATTGATGTCCCTGAGGACTCCCTCGCGCTGGAGGTCACGAACCTCGAGGACGGGGGCGCCGATGGCGGCGGTGTCTCGATCCAACGGCGCATGGTCCGCCGCGCGTCCGATCATCCAGTCGACGGCTTGATCCATCGAGACGTCTTCGATGAGACCGGTGCCGGAGACGCGCCCGTTGCGCATCACAGCGACCCGCTGGCAGACGGTGAACACCTCGTCAAGGAAGTGCGAGATGAAGATGAACGAGACTCCATCCGCCCTCAACGTTTCGAGAACCTGGAAAAGCCGCTGCTTCTCGGCAACGCTCAACGATGACGTGGGCTCGTCGAGGATGATGATCTTCGGGTTGGACAGCAACGCCCGAGCGATCGTGACCATCTGCCGATCCCCGGTCGCAAGGTCGCCGACCAGGTCGTCAGGATTGAGGTCGCAGCCCAGGCGTTCGAGCACGACCCCAGCCAGGCGGCGCATCTCCCGCCGCCTGATCACGGGTCCCGACGTCGGGAAGTCAGTGATGAAGAGGTTGTCCGCGACGCTGAGGGTGGCGAAGGTGGCGACCTCCTGCTGAACGAACGCGATCCCGAGTTGCTGGGACTGCCGGGGATTGCGGATGTGGACCAGCTCACCATCCACGTGCACGGTTCCAGAATCGGGGTGGACGACTCCGCCAAGCACGTTCATCAGGGTGCTCTTGCCGGCACCGTTCGCGCCGATGAGACCCAGGACCTCGCCGCGTTCCAGGACAAGGTCGACACCATCGAGTGCCGTCACGCCCGGATACGTCTTGGTGATGCCCTCCATGAGAACGACGGGGCTACCAGTCATCTCAGCCCACATTTCCCGCGCGGCGGCGCGCGGTGTCGAGGGCCACGAAGAAGACGATAATCGTGCCCTTGATCACCAGAGTCGTCGAATACTCGATGCCGAGGAGGTTGGTGGCGTTGCTCACGGCCGTGATGAAGATGGCTCCAAGTGCGGCCGCGTACGGCTTCCCGACACCGCCGTAGATGCTGACACCCCCAACGACGGCAGCGCTCACGACGTCAAGGACGACCTGGTCAGTTCCGATGTTGGCGGATGCTGAGCCCAGGCGGGCGATGATGAGGATCGCGCCCAGGCCTGCCGTCAAACCCGAGATCATGTACGTCAGGAGGATGATCTTGTTCGTCGCGATGCCCGCCGCTCGGGCCGCACGCGGGTTGGTCCCTGTTGCATACAGGCGACGACCGTAGGT
>JANMRJ010000333.1:0-6721 GCA_031370985.1 Acidimicrobiales bacterium | reverse complement strand
CGTCGTCGTCGTCGATGATGATCCCCTCGTCAGGCTGGTCCTTACCCGGGCGGTGGCGAGCATGGGCCACGTCGCCCTACCCGCCGAGACCGGCGATGCCGCGTTGCAGCTGGTCGAGACGAAGTCGGTCGACGTGGTTGTCAGCGACTGGATGATGCCGGGCATGACCGGCCTCGAGCTGTGCCAGAGGATCCGCGCCAGGGACGCGATCGAGTACGTCTACTTCATGCTCGTCACCGCCCTCGACGACAGCGAATACGCCCTCGCCGGTATCGAGGCCGGTGTGGACGACTGCCTGGTCAAGCCCGTCCGGCCGTTCGACATGCGGCTGCGGCTTCTGGTCGCGGAGCGGGTCACGGGCCTGCACCGGCGGTTGGCAGAGCGCCAGCGGGGCCTGGAGCGAAGCAACGTCGAGATGGCGGCCACCGCCCGCGAGGATCCCCTCACCGGCCTTGGGAACCGGCTCAAGATGGTGGAGGACCTCGAGGTCCTCCGCTCCCGCCGGGAGCGCTACTACGAGTCCTTCGGCGTGGCCATGTTCGACCTCGACCACTTCAAGACGCTCAACGACGCCGCCGGCCACCTGGCCGGCGACCAGGCGCTGCGGCAGGTTGCAGCCATCATCCGCCGGGAGCTCCGCGTTGCCGACATGGCGTACCGCTACGGGGGCGAGGAGCTGCTCGTCGTGCTGCCGGCCGGAGTCGCCCGCGTCGCTGCGGCCGCCGAACGTATCCGGAGGGCGGTCGAGACGGCCGCGATCCCTCACCCCGGTCGGCCGGGCCCGGAGACGGTTGTGACGCTCAGCGTCGGGGTGGCGGCCGCCGAGGGCGATGCCGAGAGCTACCTGCTGGCCGCCGACGCCGCCCTGTACAAGGCCAAGTCGCAGGGCCGCAACCAGATGGCGGTGGCGGGCGGATTGATCGCGGTCCCCGAGCTGGTGGCGCAGCCGTGACGGGCACGGTCCCCGACCCGGTCACCCGGCGCCGGCTGGTGGAGTCGGACCTTTCCACTCTCCGTACCGCCAGTGTCACGCGAGTCACGATCGCCGGCATCACCGCCACAGTCGGCGTGGCCGGCGCCAGGTGGTGGGACGGCCGGATGGCCGTGCTGTTCCTGGCCGCCGGCCTGGTGTGGCTGCCCTGGGCCATCTACCTGCTCATCGTCGGGTCCGGCCGCCGCGGTCGTTCCCGTCACTTGCGGCTGGCGGCGTACGGCGGCCCGGTCGGCGACCTGGTGATCGTCTTCGTCGCCCAGTGCCTGGTGCCCTGGGCGTGGGGGCTACTGCTCCTGGCCGATGCCCTGGCCGTGAGCCTCGCCACCTCGCTATGGCGCCGGCGCGACGCCTGGTTCCTGTTCAGCCTCTGTGTACTCCTTACCGTGGTGGCGCAGGCGATCCTCGCTCCGCACGACCGTGTAGCCGTCGGGTTGCTTGTCGCCTTCTCCCTCGCGCTGGCTGGGTTGGTGGTCGTCGTCGGCCGCATCGCCCGGGGCCACCGGCTGGCCGCGGTCAGCTCCCACCGGTTCCAGAAGAAGGCGGAGACGATCCTTGCCCGGGTCGCCGACGGGATCATCGTCACCGACGGTGCCGGCGTGATACTCGAGACGAACCCGGCCGGCGAGCGTCTCATCGGCGCCGAGCAGGGCTGGCCGGCGATCGGGATGCCGTGCATCCGTGCCCTCGGCCTGCGCGACGGGGAGCGACCCCTGGACTGCCGGACCGGCTGCCCGTTGCTACAAGATGGCCCCGGGGGCGACACCGCCGGCGGCCGTGAGGTCTGGCGGGTCCTACCCGACGGCCGGCGCCAGCCGCTGCTGGCTGCCGCCTTTGCGGTGACCGACGAGCATGGCGGCGTCGAGGTCGTGCACTCGCTGCGGGATGTCACCCGGCTGAAGGAGGCGGACGAGGCCAAGACGTTGTTCCTCGCCACCGCCTCGCACGAGCTGAAGACGCCCGTCACCGTCATTGCCGGCTTCGCCGAGACCATCCTGCGCTACCCGGACATGCCGCCTGAGCGCCGGGCCGAGGCGGTCGAAGCCATCCGTCGCCGGGCGCTGGATCTCTCGTCGATCGTCGACCGGCTGCTCCTCTCCAGCAAGATCGAGGGCGGTCGGGTCACTGTCGACCTCCATCCCGTCGATGTCCGGGCCCTCGTCATCGAGCGGGGGGGCGCGTTCCGAGACGCGTCCGGCCGCCACGTGGTCACCCAGGTCGCCCATCAGGCGCTCGTCGCCTGGGCGGACCCGCTGGCCCTACAGACGGTCGTCGACCACCTGCTCGACAACGCGGTGAAGTACTCCGACGGCGGCCCGGTTGTGCTCGGCAGTCGCCGGGAGGACGGACGGATCGTCGTGTCGGTCAGCGACATCGGCATCGGAATGGACGAGGACCAGGCCGGGCACTGTTTCGACAAGTTCTGGCAGGCGGAGTCGACCGATGTCCGTCGCTTCGGGGGGACGGGGATCGGGTTGTACATCGTCTCGTCGTTGGTCGACGCCATGGGCGGCACGATCAGTGTGGAGACGGCCGTGGGCCGGGGGAGCACCTTCGTCGTTTCTCTCCCCCTGGTCGCGGAAGAAACCGTGGTCGAGGAGGGGGAGGCTGAGATGGGCCAATCGGGCATCAAGGACTTCATGCGCCAGATCGGCGTGTTGAGCCGGGGGCCGGCGTGACCGGCCCGACCGCGCTGGTCGTCGACGACGCCCCGGACATCCGCTTGCTCACCGACCTCGTCCTCACCATGGCCGGCTTCACCGTGCGAGCGGCGGCCAGCGGCCGGGACGCTCTGCGCATGCTCGCCGGCACGGAGCTCCCCGACATCGTGCTGCTCGATGTCCAGATGCCGGAGGTAGACGGGTGGGAGACCCTGAGCCGGGTGCGCGCCGAACCCCGCACCGCGGAGTTGCCGGTGGTCCTGTGCACCGTGAAGGGGCTTCCCGAGGACACCCTGAAAGGGTGGTCATTGGGCTGTGACGGTTACCTCGGGAAGCCCTTCGACATCGGCGACCTGGTCGAGGAGTTGCAAGGAGTGCTGCGCCGGCCCCAGCACCAGCGCCTGGCCGTCCGCCGGACCCGGATCGCCGACCTGACCCGGGCCCTCAGTTCCTGAACACCTGACTCCTCCCGAGGCCTCGCCTCCGGTACCACGGGGTCGCCTTCCCGCTGCCTTCCCGTTTTGTACGCAAATGGCTGTTGATTTGGCCGAGTCGGCCGATTTCACGACCATTGCGTACGCGAAATGCAGGGACCGGCGATGCGCCGCCTATCACCGGCAAGACGGGCGTGGTTGGGCGTGGCCATCCCTTCTGGCTTACGCCGGCTTGGCGACGTGCCAGGTGCCGCCCACGCCGTCGCCCTTGACATCGCCGGCCTCGGTGTCGGCGGCGTAGTTGTAGAGCGGCCTTCCGTTCCAGACCACCTGCATCTTGGTGGCGTCGTCTGGGCGAGGCGCCGCGGTCATGGTGCCGGTCACGCCGGTGCCGGCGACGGGGGTGGTCGCCCCGGCGGCGAGCACCAGCGGGGGCCAGGTGGCCGCGCAGTTCCCGGTGCAGGTGCTGGTCGGGCCGGTGTCGCGGTCCCAGGTATAGAGGGTTTTGCCGGCGGCGTCGACGAAGATCGTCCCGAGGGACGAGTTGGCCGTGGCGACAGTCGCCTTGGGGGCCGCTGTCGTAGTCGTGGTCGGGGCCGGCCCGGCGGTGGTCGGGGTGGTCGACGCCGGGGTCGACGCCGTTTGGCCCCCAGCGGCCGTCGTCACCGGCACGTCGTCCCTGCCGCACGCGGCCATCGCCATGGCCAGTGTCGCGCCCAGCAGCAGGGCCAACAGTCCTCTTGCTCGCATCGTTCGTCCTCCGTGTGGGTTTCCCCGGTCGTGAGTCCTACGGGCGGGCCCGGCGTGGGGATTGCACCAATCTCCGCGGGTCGTTGCGCCGTACCCTCGTGCACGATGTCCGTGGCGTCCGACGACACCCTGCTGGCCAGCTTCGCCCTGGGCGACGCCGACGCCGCCGCCGCGTTCATCCGCCGTTACCAGGGCAAGGTCTACGGGCTGGCCCGGTCGATGGTGGGCGACGCCGACCTGGCCGAGGACGTGGCCCAGGAGGCATTCATCCGGGCGTGGCGCAACGCCCAGGCATACGACTCGCGGCGGGGCTCCGTACACACGTGGTTGCTGGTCATTACGCGGAACCTTGCCATCGACGCCATGCGCCTGCGCCGGGCCCAGCCCGTCGACCCCGAGATGTTCGCCACGTTCGACCTGCGCACGCCGGCCGCCCGAGGGCCGGAGGCGGCGGCCGAGACGAGTGCGGAGATGCGTGATCTCCGGGCTGCGCTCGACGATCTGCCGGCGGAGCAGCGCCAGGCCCTGCTGCTCGCCGGTCTGTGCGGGCGGACGGCGGCGGAGATCAGCGAGATCGAGTCGATCCCCCTCGGCACAGCCAAGACCCGGATCCGCACCGGCATGGCCAAGGTCCGGTCCTCCATGGCCCGGCGGGGCACCGACCAGTGACGTGCGCCCAGCTCGAGGAGCTGGCGGCGGAGCTGGCCCTGGGCACGGTTTCGGGGGCGGAACGGGCCGTGGCGCTCGATCACCTCGCCCACTGCTCGTCCTGCCGTGACCTCGTCGATCAGCTGGCCGGGTTGGCCGACCGGCTGCTGCTGCTGGCGCAGGCGGTCGAGCCGCCGCCGGGGTTCGAGTCCAAAGTGCTGGTCCGGATGGGCGTGGTGCCGGCACCGGCACGGGCGTCACGCCGGCGGGCCCTGGTGGGCGTGGCCGCCGCCGTGCTGGTCGCCGGGCTCGGCGGCGCCGGCCTGGCGACGCTGGCCGGCGCCAGGCGTCCTGCCGAGGTCCAGGTCGCCCCCGGCGTGCCCGCCCCCGGCGTGCCTGCCGCCGGCGTGGTCGCCCCCGGCGTGCCTGTCGCCGGCGTGCGCACCGCGCTGGCCGTCGACGCCGAGGGCCGGTGGACCTGCCGGGCTGTCGTCTACGGCGACACCCCCACTTGGCTGGTCATAAGCCTCGATCGCACCGACGGCCTGACCGCCACCTTCACTGTCGAGGCCGTCCACAGTGGCGACCCGACCCCTGTCCCCGTTGGCACGTTCTCCACCGAGCAGGGCCACGGCACCTTCGCCCGGCCGGTGCAGCTGCCGGCGGCGGCGCTCCAGTCCGTCCGTGTCCTCGACGCCAGCGGGCGGGTCCGCTACCAGATGACGTTCCCGTCGACCTGAGGTCTACGCTCCACGGGTGGACGACGACGGTGGCTACGACTCGACACTCGACACGATGCGGCACTCCCGGCGGGTTGACCAGCTCCTCTTGCAGGTCGTCGCCGCGGTGCAGGACAGGGTCACCCGCCACGACCTCTCGAAGATGGAGCCGCCCGAGAAGGCGGTCTTCGACCGGGTTACGCCGATGCTGAAGGACAGCACCTACGGCTCCGACCAGTACCGGGCGTCGCTGGTCGAGATGGGCGAGGGCCTGGCCCACCACTACGCCGGCAACCGCCACCATCCCGAGCACTACGACGCCGGGATCAGTGGGATGACCCTGGTCGACGTGGTCGAGATGCTGGCCGACTGGAAGGCAGCCACCGAGCGCCACGACAACGGCAGCCTGGCCCGGTCGCTGCCGATGCAGGCCGAGCGGTTCGGCATCTCGCCCCAGCTCATGGACATCCTGACCAACACCGCGGTCCACTTCGGCTGGCTCGACGCGCCGCCTTCCCAGCCCGCCCCGTAGCCTCCGGCCGGTCGACCAGCTCGGTCATCAGGACACGTCCCTACGTCGGAACACGAGCGTGGCGACGGCGAGGAGGCCGGCGCCGACCGAAGCGAGGTAGATCGCCGCCACCACCACTGACCGGCCGGCGACCTCGCCGCCGGAGTTCTTCCCCGACACCAACACGATGGCGTTGCCGAGGATCAACCACCGGCGCAGCCCCTCCAGGAAGCTCCCGACCACATTCTCAATCACGAGGAAGTAGGCGAAGCCGATACCCAGCGCCGCGGCTGTGTTGCGCCCGACCGACGCCACCGAGAACCCCACGGCCGCGGCGACGGCGATGAGACCCGTGCCGCGCAGGAGCACACCGATGACCGAGAGGCCAAAGTCGCCGCCGGTGCCGGCGGTGGTGCCGTGCAGGTACGCCGAGGGCAGGAGGGCCAGACTGAGCAGCCCCTGGGTCAGCAGGGCGAATGCCGCAGCGACTACCACGCACGAGAACGCCTTGGTGAGCAACACCCGAGCCCGGCGGGGCTCCCACGTGAGAACGGTGGTGATGGTGCGGGTCTGCCAGTCCGACCCGATCACGGAGGCACCGATCAGCCAGGCGACCACGACGAGCGGGGCGGTGACGCCCTGGAGGATGCCCTTCAGGCTGCGGAGCTTGAAGCGGGGATCGTCGGTGCCCCCGACGGCGAACCGGCAGAACTCCTCCGGCCGCGGGCCGGCGGGCGGACCGTCCGGGCCCTCGAAGCGCGGGATCTCTCCGCCGGCCATGCAGGCCGACACCCGGGCTTGCGCGGCCTGGCGCCGGCCGGCGATCTCGGCGCTACTCACCGCGGCCGTGTTGAGGAACGTGAGCACGCCCGCAAGGGCGATGCCGGCGACGGCCAGAAGCGCCAGCACCCGCACCATGCGCCGGGCCAGGACCCGCCGCAGCTCGCCGGCGGCCAACGCGATCATTGTTCCCCCTCGGCGGGGTGCTCGCCGGTCAGCTCCAGGAA
>JANMRJ010000327.1:0-2840 GCA_031370985.1 Acidimicrobiales bacterium | reverse complement strand
GGGTCGTTGGTGATCAGCACGTCGCCCGGCAACAGCGTCTCCGGCGGTATCGCGACCAGGAAATGCCGGACCCCGGTTGCCATCGCGTTGATGTGACCGGGGGTTCCGGTGAGCGACTGCGCGACCATGTAGCCCCGGGAGTCGAAGACGCCACAGGCGAGGTCCTGCGACTCCCGGACAACGGTCGAAAAGGCTGTTCGCATGAGCGTCACCTGCTGCTCGTTGACGACCGACAGGAGCCGGTTCCAGAGCACCTCGAGCGTGAGGACGTTCATGGGCGTCGAAGCTCGACCATGAGGTTCCAACGGCTGTCGACCGAACCGGTCGCGCCTGCCCCGATCACCATCGTCGACTCCCGTTCCTCGACTATGGCCGGGCCCTCGAAGTGCGCCCCCGGCCCGAGCAAGTAGCGGTCGTAGACGCGGACCTCGACCATGCCGCCCGCTTCGGGCACGTAGGCCCGCCGGGTCCCCTTCAGAGCCGTCCCGGCCTCCCCCCGGACCTTGAGGTCCAGTTCGGGCCGGGGACCGAGCGAGCGAACCCGCCAGGCGGTGATCTCGACCTCGACCCGGGGCGGTCCGAGGCGGTTGTAGAGGCGGCGGTACTCCGCCTCGAACGCGCTCCGGAGGGACGCCGGGTCACGGTCCGGGGGCATGGCGACGCGGATCTCGTGCCCCTGGCCGACGTAGCGCATGTCGACCTCGCGGAGGTGGGACACGTTCGAAATGTCCACGCCCGAGGCGCTTAGCACCTCGACGCCCTCCGACTCCATGCTGGCCAGCAGCGCCTCGGCGCGGCCCCAATCCAGTTCCCGCAGCCCGACCGGCCAGGTGCGCACGAAGTCGAAGGCGAGCGGGGCGGCTAGGAACCCGATCGCGCTCAGCACGCCCGCCGCGAAAGGAGCCACGAGCATCGGCGACCCGAGGGCGCGGGCGACGCCGTAGCCATGGACCGGGCCGGCGCCCCCGAATGCGAACATCGGCAGCGAAGCGGGGTTCCGGCCTCGCTCCAGGACGTGCACGCGCGCGGCGCTCGCCATCCCCTCGTTGACCGACTGATGGATGCCCCAGGCCGCCTCCTCCACGGAGAGGCCAAGGGGCCGGGCCACATACTCCTCGATCGCCCGGCGCGCCGCGTCCAGGTCGAGAGACATGCGTCCGCCGAGGAAGTAGGCTGGGTCGAGGTAACCGAGCACGAGGTCGGAGTCGGTGACGGTGGGCTGGGTGCCGCCGAGGCCGTAGGCGACCGGGCCCGGCTCGGCCCCGGCGGAATCGGGTCCGACCCGAAGCAGGCCGAGAGAGTCCACCCGGGCGATGGAGCCGCCGCCGGCGCCGATCTCGATCATCTCGATGACCTGGATCTTGATCGGCAGCCCGGAGCCCTTCTTGAAGCGGTAGCGGCGGTCGACCTCGAAGTCGCTCGAGAGTCGCGGACTGCCGCCGTCGATCACGGCGAACTTGGCTGTGGTGCCACCGAGGTCGAAGGAGAGCAGGTCCGAGGTCTTACTCAACATGCCGAAATGGGCAGCGGCCAGGGCGCCGCCGGCGGGGCCGGACTCGAGAAGCCGGATCGGGAAACGCGAGGCCGTCTCCGGCGTCGCGATGCCACCGTTCGAGAGCATCAGCCGCAGCGAGCCGGTGAACCCCATCCCGCTCAGCCGAACCCGCATGTCGCGCAGGTAGAGCTCGGTGCGCCGCTGGACATAGACGTTGGCGATGGTCGTCGAGGTGCGTTCGAACTCACGGATCTCCGGCGCGACCTCGGATGAGATCGACACCCGCGTGTCCGGGGCCGCGCGCTGCACGGCGTCGCGAGCGGCGCGCTCCGGCTCCGGGTTGGCGTAGCTGTGGAGGAAGGAGATGGCGACGGCCTCGACGCCGGCCTCCTTCAGCTCCGACGCCAGGCGTTCAACGTGCTCGACGTCCAGCTCCTCCGAGGTGCTGCCGTCGACCAGCGTCCGCTGCGGGACGTCGAAACGGAGGTAGCGGGGCACCAGTGGCTCGGGCAGTTCAAGGTCGAGGTCGTATAGGTCGAATCGGGCTTCTCTGCCGATCTCGACGCTGTCGCGAAACCCGGCCGTGGTCAGGAGCGCCGTGCGCGTCCCCTTGCGCTCGATGATCGCGTTGATCACAAGGGTGGTCCCGTGGATCACCTGGGCCACGTCGGCAGCGTCAAGGCACGCCTGCCGAAGGGCGTCGGCCAGAGCGGCCTCGACCGCCCGCGACGGCTGGTCGGGCGTGGTGAGCGACTTTGCCACGGTGAAGGACCCCGTCGCGTCGTCGACGAGGATCAGGTCGGTGAAGGTCCCGCCGATGTCGACGCCGACCCGGCAAGCCAAGTCAGCGATCCAGATCCGGGTACTTCGAGAGGGGGAAAATGTCGACCTGCGGGGAACGCTGCTGGGCGAGCAGCCCGCCGTCGACCACCAGCATCGTCCCGGAAACGTAGCGGGCGTCGTCGGAGGCCAGGAACACAGCCGGCCCCGCAAGGTCGTCCGGCTCGCCGACACGCCGGAGCGGGACCGTCTCACCGCGCATCGCCTTCGTCGGCGCGTCCATGCCCCTGGTGTCGATCGCCCCCGGGACCAGCCCGCAGACCCGGATGCCGTAGGGACCGAGGTCGAGGGCCATCGCCCTCACCATCGCCTCGATGCCGCCCTTGGTGGCGTCGTAGGCGGCGTTGCCCCGGTGCGCCTTGGTGGCGCCGCCGGACGACAGCGCGATGATCACTCCCCTGCGGGCGGCGGCCATCACCTTGGCGGCCCGGACACTGCAGTTGAAAACCCCGGTGAGGTTGACGTCGATGATCCGTTGCCACCACCGTCTGTCGGCCTCCAGGAA